>DATAEX010000208.1:0-3705 GCA_036257765.1 Bacteroidales bacterium | reverse complement strand
GTATTCCAGTATTTTATATTATTCCCGGGCCAGTCTCGATTATTCAAATAAATGTTGAGGAGCTGATATTGTATAAAATTATCTATGTCGATTTGTTCGCTCACCTTGTTAAAATCCGCGTCATTTTGCAGCGTTGATTTTTGATTCATAAAATCTCTCAAAGCAAGGTAACGAGTATTAGTTCCATTGAGTATTTGTCCGTCATATTCAAGCAGATTAACCGAATCCGCATCCACCAAATGATTTCCCGCGACATAATGATCTGAAATTTTTTCCCTGATATTCAGAAGTCCCCAATATTCACCATTCAGATAAATAGCAGCAGGCTGGTAGGCCTGAACATCGACATCCATGTCCCTTGCCAGACCAGTCATGAAACAATCATGAAATTGAAGTCCCATATTATCATTTCCCGAGTTTCTCAACACAAGCGATTCAAATTTTTCATTCGACCTGGTTTTAAAAAACCGGTATTTAAACGATCCTTTGCCGTAATCTTTTCTTGCAAAAAGGGCCAGGGACTTCTGTGGGGCAGTTCTCGACCATCCGCCAAAGATCTTCATCCCTGCATCCTGATCAATCTGCCTGATTCCATCGGTATCATAAAGCTCGATATGAACCGGCCTTTCCCATTCCTTCCAGTAATTTGCTTCATAATACGGCATCTGCGTGGGCGTATTCGGGCCGAAAGTGTATATTCCCGCAAGGTTATCCCATAAATTAAATGGTTCGGTGGAAAGGCAGATGACCGGCAGATCGTGGTCAAGCGCAGTAACGTATGTGCGAGAGCTGACCGGACCCGGGAGCCTGTCGTGCCTGATGCTCCTGGCCCTTATTACCTTACTTGAAGACAGGGTAAAGGGTCCGGTATATAAATTATCCGTTTTGTCGGGAATAGACCCATCGAGCGTATAGTAAACAGAATCATTTGATCCCCCTGCACATGAAAGAGTAATCAGAACACTGCCCGGATGTATCCCGCCTTCGGGTGAAAAAATCACTGAGTCAGCCATAAGGTTTGTTACGGGATTGCAATTGGTTGAACCAGGTGTAGGTGCTCCGAAAAAATTCCAAATTGCCGATCCATCGGCTTTCCTGCCAAACGACACATCCCTTATCATGTTCATGTGCGGGGTTGAATCGACAAGAGCACCCTGGGGATTAAAAAGATACACACTTTCCGAATCAACATCCATTTTGAAATTGGTATGCAATCCTCCGTAGGTCGGAAATGACAGCCACTGCGATATGTCGCTTATTCCTTCACTCATTCTGCCGATAGTAAGAAAAGGGACAAGAGTCAAATCGGATGAACTCACTATGTTATTGTGCACCTGGATGGCAATAACGTTTGTTCCTTCAACAAGCACTGAGGCAGGATTGCTGACTTCAAAATATTCGGGGTTTCCTCCGGAATACATGACGGCTTCGTGCGAGTTAGTTGCCAGCTGGTCCCATGGTGTATTTTCTCCGGGATTACCAAGGTTGGACCGGGCCACTTCATGACCGTTTATCCAGGCAACAAATCCGTCGTCATAGTCAATGGTCAATACCAGCCGGGCCATATCGGCCAGATTAGTGACCGTAAATTCCCTGCGTATGAACAGGCTTAATGCTGAAGTTGAGATAAGCGTGGAATCATCGTTATCGGAATATCCAAAACTACTGCTGCCGGATTGCCAGGATGAGTCATCAAATCCGGTGCTCTTCCATGCGGATCCTATATCTGCTGAGGGCACCAGGTAACGCCAGTCTTCCCCGACATCGATGATGGTTTCGAAGTTCATGGAGAGCTGTTTTCTGTCTTTCCCTGATGCAAAAATCAGCAAATGTTTTCTGGCTGGCAGGACCGCAGCCGGGAAGGTCCATTTTACAATTGAAGGATCGTCGGAAAGTCCGAAGCCGGTGATGTTAGCCGGAATGTCACTATTGTTGTAAATTTCAATCCAATCGGAATAAGTATGATCCTCATCAAGAATTCCGTTTATGTTCAGCGAGAGATACTCATTAATGCAAACCTGAGAGTTAAGGGATTGAAAGGGTTGAAGGAATGTAAGAAAAAGGGTGACCGTGTAAAAAAATCTCATAAGCCTGAAATATGCCCTAATATTATAAAATTATCAGCAAAATGTTTGTATACGTATTTAAGGAGGTTTCGGTTAGGGCTGGAGAAAGGGTAAAAGCCCCCGGGAAGGTCTTATAAATGATAAATTGGCTAATTTTGACTTTTAATCCCGCCCTGATGGTAAAATTGCTCCATTTTATAGTGCTTACCGCTTTATTCAGTGGCACCTCATATTCACAGATCTATCTAAAACCACAGGTAAGATATCATCTGCCTCTCACTTACCAGGAAGCGCCTGAATTCTTCAATGCGGCTATCGTGGTGGCTACGGGGAACGGGTATTATTACACTTATATTATCACGGAAAACGAGGACTTTTCCCTTGCAAAAGGACCTGCTTACGGCGGAACCATTGGATTCATGTTAAATGATCATATTGGCATTGAAACCGGAATACATTACTTCCAGCAGAAAAAAGAAATTAAATCAGAAGACGTATTCCCTCATTATCCGATCGGGTCGACATCATGGCAATTCCGTACAATTAATGCGACTCCTTCGTTAGTAATTTCTCATACGACAGGCAAACTGACAATCACAGCGAAAACAGGTTTTCTGGGAGGACTAACTTCTCTCGGCAGATCGGTATTCTTCGAGGGCAAGCGTAAAACTTATAAGTTCAATAAATCCCTTTCAACAGGTTACACTTTTGGCATGGATTTCGGTATCAGGATTACAAATGCTGTGTCGATAAACGCAGAAGCGGGAATTGAGAATCTGTTCTATAAGCCAAGAAAGGGGTTGCTTCAGTACGATGATTTTACCTATTATAAATTTGACGAATTACCGGTTTATCTGAAAGAGATTATTTATGTAAAGGAAATAGATAATCAGAATGTCTATTACGACAATGAAAGCGACACCTACTTTACCGATTATAACAAACCACTTATGCGACTGAAGGAAACACTTAAACTCAACAGCTTTTATACAGGCATAGGTATCAGGTTTAATTTTATATCCCGATGAAAAAGATTCCTTTAACTATATACCTTCTTTGCTTGTTTTCCGCATCACAGGCACAACTGTATATTCATTTAAATTCGGGTTATTCGGTTTCCACGCATCCTTCCATCATGCAAAACAGGGTAATTACCGACAACACCATTGAACAGTTCAGAATAAAGTTTTCCTATGGTAATGGTTTAAACCTGGGAATAGGTGCCGGTTATGCATTCTCTGAGCACTTTTTTGCTGAACTAAATGCAGTAACGACCTTCTTTTCAAGATCAAGATCGGAAAATAACTGGGAATATTATTTCAAACGTGAATACTATAAACTTCACCTGACCGGACTAAATGGAGACGTTCTTATCAGAAACAGCAGCATACAGTTGGCTCCAATGATCGGATACTCCATAAATGCCGGCAAATTCAGTCCTTTTTTTAAAGCCGGATTGAATATTTTATATTTGAAAAGCCGGTATGCGAATACCTATACATACAAATATTTTGATTCCGGCATCGGGTGGTATCTGGAGACCACGGAAGTAAAACGCAGATCCGACGGCGGAATGCAGCTTGGTTTCAGGGGTAGTGCAGGAATACTTTACCGGCTGTCTGAAAAGTTGATGTTTATG
>DATAEX010000205.1:0-6086 GCA_036257765.1 Bacteroidales bacterium | reverse complement strand
TTATTCGATGGCGGAACTTCTGTCGATTTCCCTGATCTTCCTCGGTATTTTCCTTATGGTTATTTCCGACAAATCGCGTGTTCGTGTCAGGGACAGCCTTCTGCCTGCCATCTGCATTACACTTGCTTATTTTGTTAAGTTCCAGTTTGTCTATGCAATAGCTGTCCTTCCCCTTGCACTTATCATTAACTGCATAATTCACAAAGAACACAGGAAAGTATTATTCTGGCAGTTCATGCAAACTTCGGCAATTCTGTCAGCGGGACTTTTAATTTATTTTGTTTCATGGTATTTCCCAAACCGGGAATTTTATGATTACGTGGCACAGGAACAAACCTCTCAAAAGTTTGTAAAGTTTTCCCAATTTTGGGATCACTTAAAATTTCTAAAGGACTACATTTTCTTCAAAGACGATCTTAAGCCTTACACCGTTTCAATGGCAATTCTTTCTTTGGTTGGAATTTTACTGCTTATAAAAAGATCCTCTGTCCGTTTTTCCTATCTTTTCGTTGCGCTGGCAATCTGGTTCCTTGTTGAAATGCATAAGTTATCGCTCGTATATCTTCCTACCCGGTACCTGATCAGCTTTTATTTTGCTATGGGAATGGTAATGGCAGTTGTTTTGCTCGAACTGTTCAGACTAAAGGGCAGGTCCTGGTACCTTGTAACTGCTAAAGTACTTCTGGCGTTTGTGCTGATGAGTTTTTTTATAAGAAATGCATCATCATATTATGACTCCCTTAAGCGCCGCACCTTTGTTATAAAAGAACTCGACAATTATTTTGCACGGTATGATTTTGGAGAACAGCCTGTGATGGGAACATGGGCACCTTCGCTGACATGGAAAAGCCGGGCTAAAACCTACCCGGTTTGGATGAACTATATGAATGATAAGGACATCATTAACAAATATAATCCCTCGGTGATTATTGCCGAGCATGATGAAGAAGATTCCAATCAGGCTTATTCACTACAGCAAATAGACCTGATCAGTCTTTCCGATTCAGTCAGGACTGCAAAAGTAAATGAATGGACACTTAAAATCTATTGGTTAAAAAAAGACCTCCGGTAAATTATGACCTGTTAATTGCTATATTGCGTTTCATTTTAATTCTCAGGTCATGAAATCAAGGCTTTGGTGTCTGGTAGTTCAGTTTTTTTTAGTTAGCATTATTTCCGCACAATCCGTCAATCGTTTCATTATTGTAGACCAATTCGGGTATCTTCCGGTTTCCAGGAAAATTGCCGTCATCAAAGACCCTGTAACCGGGTTTGATGCGAGTTTGTCATTCTCTCCGGGAAATAAATATGTTGTGGTTAATGCAAAAACGGGTGAACATGTATACAGAGGACAACCTGTAGCATGGAATTCCGGTCAGACTGACAATTCTTCCGGAGATAAGGCGTGGCATTTTGATTTTTCCGCTGTTAGCGCCACAGGAAAGTATTTTATACTGGATTCAGTCAGAAATGTCAGATCCTATGAATTTGAAATATCCCATACGGTTTATAATGAAGTATTGAAACATGCTGTTCGTTTTTTCTTTTACCAAAGGGCAGGTTTTGCCAAGGAAGCGCAATACGCAGGTGAAGGCTGGGCAGATGGCGCAAGCCATATCGGACCCTTGCAGGATAAGAATGCAAGGATTTACAACGATAAGAACAATCCGGCCACGGAAAGAGACCTGAGCGGAGGTTGGTACGATGCCGGTGACTACAATAAATATACTACCTGGACCGCAAATTATGTAGTGGAGATGATGAAAGCCTACATAGGGAATCCGAAAGCATGGAGTGATTCTTATAATATTCCTGAATCAGGTAACGGAATCCCTGATTTGTTGGATGAGGCCAAATGGGGACTCGATCATTTGTTGCGTATGCAGGAGCCTGACGGCAGTGTATTATGTATTGTAAGTCTTTCTCATGCCAGCCCTCCTTCAAGCGCGACAGGACAAAGCGTATACGGACCAGCCACCACATCAGCCAGCCTTAACACTGCTGCAGCTTTCGCGATAAGTTCCGTGATCTATCGTTCAATGAATATGAACGCCTTTGCCGACACTTTGGTGCACAGGGCCGAAAAAGCCTGGGCCTGGGCGGTTGCCAATCCTTCTGTAAAATTTGACAATAACTCCTCTTCTAACGGATCGCAGGGCGTGGGAGCCGGCAACCAGGAAGAAGACGATTATACCCGGTCGATGTCGAAACTCGAAGCAGCCTGCTTTTTATATGAGGCCACCCAGGATACTGCTTATAGATATTACTTCGATTTGAATTATGGTAATGCCCATATGATTCTGTGGAATTATGTTCAACCTTATGAACCTTCTATTCAGGAATTGCTGCTGTATTACACACATATTCCCGAAGCCACACCATCTGTTTCAACACGAATAAAGAACACTTATCGTAATGCCATTAATACAAACTCTGACAATTTCCCTGCTTATTATTCATTGAAAGATCCTTACCTGGCTCATATGAGCACTTACACCTGGGGCAGCAACAACCAGAAGGGAGCCCAGGGCAGTGCATTTTACAATGTGCTGGAGTACGAACTGGATGAAGCCAAATATAGCGATGCACGTAATGCAGCACTTGGTTATGTAAATTATATTCATGGTGTGAATCCGCTAAATATGGTTTATCTGTCAAATATGTATGATTTCGGAGGCGACAGCTGTGTCAATGAATTCTACCACTCCTGGTTTTGCAATGGCAGCCCGTTATGGGACAGGGTTGGCACTTCCACATACGGCCCGCCGCCGGGATTTGTGCCGGGAGGACCAAATCCCACTTATGATTGGGACAATTGTTGTCCGGGAGGTTGCTGGTCAGCCCAAAATAATGCACTCTGCCTCTCCGAAAGCATTTCACCACCAAAAAATCAGCCTAAGCAAAAATCATATAAGGATTTTAATACCAGCTGGCCTTTAAATTCCTGGTCGGTTACTGAAAACAGCTGTGGTTATCAGGTTAGTTATATAAAATTGCTTTCAAAATTCGTGGATATTTATGTGGATTGCAACGGTGATTCAGCCGGCAGTGCTGTCCTTGATTTATGCGGAATTTGTTCTGGCGGGAATACGGGCAGAACTCCCGAGATCGAGCCGTGCAATTGCCCGGAGCAAAAAAAAAATACCCTGATCACAGCAGCTGTCTGTGATTCATTTGTATCAGCAAGCGGAAAATATACATGGAAAACTTCAGGCTCCTATTCAGACACTCTGCACTCTTCATTAGGATGTGACAGTATCATTCTTTATGATCTTGTTATAGGTCATCTGACGCAAAGTGATTTATCGGTTACTTCATGTGAGGGCTTTATATCACCAGGAGGCAAAAAATGGATTGAATCCGGTATATACTTTGATACAATTCCCAATGCTTCAGGTTGTGATAGCATCATCACTGTTACCCTTACCGTACCTGTAATTGATGTTACAGTAAACCAGGATTCGGATACATTATTCGCTATTTCCGAAAATCTACTTTACAGATGGCTGGATTGTGATAATGGATTTGAAGCTGTTACAAATGCTGTCGGCATAAAATTCAGTCCTGAACAGTCGGGCAACTATGCTGTTGAAATTACAAAAGACGGTTGTGTCGATACATCGGAATGCTTTCATGTAGTTAAAACCGGTATTCTTTATAATAGTTTCGGTGAAGGCCTTAAAGTATTTCCCAATCCCGCAAACTGGCTCGTCACTGTAGAGTTGCCTGAATCCTATGACCAAATTGAAATCTCGTTGAGAAATCTTTCTGGCCAGGTTGTTTTAAGAGAAGCACGCTACCGTGAAAAGAAATTTGACCTGGCGCTTAATGTACCCCCGGGTATGTATTTGCTGACGATCAATAGCAGCAGCGGACTTAAGGCAGTACTGAAGCTATTTATTAAACAGACTTTATAGACGCAGGGAGTCCAATCTTGCCCTGGCCTGGGGATCCTGCTCAAAATGTTTCAGCAGTTTTTCGCAGGGATATTCAATACAATATGCACAACTTTTTAAGTTTTTATTCAACGCACAAGGCCTGATTGTACAATTATCGCAACCGGAGAACAGCCTGGAACCGGATCTGCATCCGTCACAATCGGTGATATTCCTGACAGATATTTTGATACCATAAATCTCCTGAATCTTTTCGACAACTGATTTCCGCAAAAGCTTCTTCTGTAGCCTGTCAGGTTCAATTGTTGCCTTGTAAATAAGACATGCACTGCAATCCAGTCCGCAAAAAGCTATATGAAGGTTTGCTTCTGTCATGGCACCAGGATTACCTTTCCCCCGGTCATATTAGCCAGATATGTATCTACGGCAAGTTGTGCACTGTCGAGTTTGAACCGGGCCTGAACAGGCACAGAAATATTTCCGTTCAACAACTTCCTTGCTTCAAGTATACTGGTGAGTGTATTTAGGATACCATTCTCGTTAAGCCAGTTTACCAGGTAAAATCCTTTAACCTTCTTATTGTCGGAAACCAAAGACCTGTGATCGATCAGAGGTTGCTCTGCTGACAGATTGCCATACACTATAACGGTGCTCCCAAACGGCATTGCCATTAGGAGCCGTCGTGTCATTTCACCGCCTACTGCATCGAATGCAAGCCTGGCATTAAGCTTTTTTGCAGCCGAGTGTATATCAACCTCGAAACGATCCTTTGAGCTGTTGATTACATATTGGGCACCTGCTGAAAGCAGCGATTCCCTTTGTTTTTCACTTTTGACTACCTGTATCAAAGTAATACGGTGTCTTCGGGCCAGCACCTCGATCAATCTGCCCAGTGAACCTGAGGCTGCTGTATTGATAATGGCTTTGTGATGACCGGCCTTAGCAATTCTCATAAAGGCGACCGCCGTCATAGGATTTACAATCAACATAGAACCCTGCTCATCATTTATTCCCGGTGGTAATGGAACACATGACATGGCATTCGTTACAAGATACTCAGCCCATGTTCCGCTTGAAATATGAGCGGTTGAGCAAGCAACACGCCTGCCCATCCATATCTTGGGCACTAATCCTTTACCATGGGCAACAACTGTTCCGCTGCCTTCAATACCGGCAATAAACAGTTTCTTTTCCGATGATGACAAATGTTTTATTCGGGTAAGATCAGAAGGATTTACCGGAGCGGAAGACATCTTTACAAGAACCTCTCCTTTTGAAGGCTGAGGAACAGGAACCGACCGGGAGATCAATTTGTCATCTTCTCCAAGGCACACGGCCTGCATGGTTCCCGGAATTTTATTCTGCATGGTTTTTACAAATGTATAACCTTCCGAAGGTATACCTTCCGAAGGTATACCTTCGGAAGGTATACCTTCGGAAGGTATCTGTTTATAATAATGGTGAAAACAGCCGGGCTGTTCTTTCAAGTAATCTAATGTAAATCGGCCTGGATATCCATTCTTCATACAATATTTTTCTTGAATTCAATAGATCTGACTGAAATGACTTTTTCATTTGTTCTCCAAAATCGGTACTGTAGATTATGGCATTCACTTCAAAATTCAGATCAAAACTCCGGTGATCCATATTGGCTGTGCCCACGATAGATATGCCCCCATCGATCACCATAATCTTAGAATGAATGAAACCTTTATGATAGGTATAAATTTCAACTCCCGACCGCAGAAGTTCTCCGTAGTTTGACCATGCCGCTGCATCGACGAGCTTTGAATCGCAGATTCCCGGAACCAATATCTTAACAGCCACTCCGCCAAGCGATGATACCTTTAGTGCATCCATGATGCTGCCTCCGGGAATCAGATAGGGAGTGGACAGCAAAATTTCTTTCCGTGCCAGATTAATTGCCTTAAGGAAAGATAGCTTGATGGTTGAAGCAGGTGAATCGGGACCGCTGGCAGCAATCTGAACACTTATATTGGAATTCTTCAAAGGAGTGGCATGAAAATAGGCTTTTTCAGGTTCGATTTTTTCGCCCGAACAGAAATTCCAGTCCGACAAAAACAGGTGTTGTAAAAACATTATGCCCGGTCCATCAATCCGGACATGAGTGTCGCGCCAGTATAATTTACCATTATTCCGGGGATCGTTAACATATCGATCGGCAATGTT
>DATAEX010000202.1:0-4230 GCA_036257765.1 Bacteroidales bacterium | reverse complement strand
GATCAGCTGATAATAATCCTCAAGTGACAGGTTGTCTTCGCAAAAGTCATCAACCGAATATTTCTCAAGAACGCTTTCATCTGTTTCTTTGTAGGCGATATGTTGCCGTAAAAACATAAGAGCTTCGTTGATTACTATCTTATTCATCCATGCCAGCATACTTTTGTCATCCTTATATTCAAATTCATGAATGTGATTAAAAATTTTAAAAAAGCTCATGTTGATAATGCTACCGGCATCCTGTTCATTGGTGACATATCTGTAAGCCGACCTGAACAGCCGAACTGAAAACTTCTGATAGAATTCCTTCAGGGCTTTCCTGTCTTTAGTTTTAACCCGTTCAAGGAGGTTTGGAATCATAGATATTTAATCAACTTTCAATATATAAATGCAATGAAAGGACCAAACGCTACAAAAAAGCAAATTTTTTGTGTGAATTGTTATTGAAAGATATGATCCTTTGTGAATTAAAAACCCTGTAGATTCAGATCCTGAAATCAAAAAAACACAAGTTCCGGGATTGACGATTTGTAACCCTTCACTCATTCCTCAAATAAATTATTCTTGCATTCGTGCTTATATTTTTTCGATTTTAAGCCACTAATGCACTAATTAAAAACGAAACAATAAGAACGAATAATCACGAATCCGCATGAATATATTCATGCGGTTAGTGGAGTCCTGATAATATAGAGCATCTCTAGCATGAATGTAATTCATGCCATCCGTGGAAATCCGTTTTGAATCTTAGTATTCAATTCGTGCATTCGCGGCTTAATATTTCTTCGATTTTAGGGTTTGTTTAAAATTTGAGGCTGGTTTAGCTGCACCGGCTGTCAGCCCCAGCGGGGCGATATCTTTGTAGTATTAATTTATGTTTGTAACAAATTAGCCCCAGAGGGGTGAGATCTTCATCATTCATGATCAAGGCATTCAAAAAGATTTCGCTCCTAACGGAGCTTATGGGTAATATAAATCTAACTATTTCTACAAAGATGTCGCCCCTCCGGGGCTGCATGGACGCTGCTTAGAAAATTTAAACAGGCACTAAGTCTTCAACCTGCTTGCTGCAGGCAGGTTCGTGCATTCGTGGCTTATATTTTTTCGATTTTAAGCCACTAATGCACTAATTAAAAACGAAACAATAAGAACGAATAATCACGAATCCGTTTGTATCATGTACTTATCTGTTAGCTTTACTTCAGGATCTAAACATATCTAATGCCCTGAAAACAAATTTATTTCGTAGTTGTTTTCCCATGCATCAAGCTTCAATTATTCACCCCAACCTGCAACTATGAAAAAGATTAAATGGACACTTATTGTATCTGTCCTGACTATTTTATTGATTACCTGTAAAAAGGACGAAGATCTGCCTGATATAACCGAATACCCACCACAGGTTACTTTAGTAGGTACAGTAACCGGAGAAGCGGGCTATGGAACAATTGGTCCCGATGGTGGTTCGGTTAGCTCAACCGATGGAAAAATTGAACTGGCTTTTCCTGCCGGCACTCTGGCTTCAATGACTGAAATCACAATACAACCCGTAACAAATAATGCTCCCGGGGGAATTGGAACCGCATACCGGTTTGGACCGCCAGAGACAATTCCCAGCGGACCTGTGACCCTGAAATTTCATTATAATGAGAATGATGTTGCAGGTTCATTGCCCATGTTTCTCGGTTTGGCTGTACAAAAAGAGGACGGGATGTGGTATCCATATCGTCATCAGGTTATTGACACTGTAGAAAGAACAATTACCGTTACCTCAAATGAATTGTTTTCAGGTTCAGTCAAGTCCGCAAAAGACAAATCTTCAAATTTTCTTGATCACGCTACATTTCTTGATTTATATATTTTTCCAAAGGAGGCTGAGCTGAAAATTTTACAAACGCAGGTATTTCAGGTATTTGCTGTGGAAAACCATACTGAGATGACAATGGAAACGATTATGAGGATTACTTACCCCCTCTTCCCATAAATCATGAAGTAAGCCCTACTACAGTTGCGGGATGCCTGGCATAAGTATTAAATATATATTTTATATGTATTTATTACATATTTTTACATTAAATTCTTTTCAATGTATTTTGAATTTGATGAACAAAAAAGCTCAGCGAATAAATTAAAACATGGAATCGATTTCTTAGAAGCACAAAGAATATGGGATGATCCTGAAAGGGTTGAGATACATGCCAGGACAAGTGAAGAACCACGAATCATGATTATTGGCAGAATAGGCCAGTCAATTTGGACAGGTATATACGCCATTCGGAATCATAACATAAGATTAATTTCTGTAAGAAAAGCCAGGAAAGATGAAAAAGAAATATATGAAAGCCTCTGAATTTGACGCACTTTTTGATGCAGGCGAAAGTACTGTTGAATATCTGGATAAAACAAAAATGAAAAGGCCTGGATTGGAGCAAAGAAGAATAACTGTTGATTTTCCTGCATGGATGGTCCATCAACTCGATAAAGAAGCTATCAGGCTTGGTATTACGAGACAATCCATTATTAAAATGTGGATTTCCGAAAAAATCAGTACTAAAACGGCCTGACTTCAGCATTGGGTTGTTTGCTTTATATATGAGGAATGACAGTGGATAAATTAGTTGAATTCTTTAATAACTACATTTCTTTGAATGATCAGGAGAAGGAGGAGCTTTTGTCACGTTTTACCGCGAAAAATATTAAGCGCCGGCAATTTATCCTTCAGGAAGGAGATATCTGCACTCACTATGTCTTTGTTGCAGAAGGTTGTTTGAAAATGTATAAGGTTGATGCAAACGGTAAAGAATACAATCTCCAATTTGCTGCTGAAAATGATTGGATCGCCGATATAGGAAGTCTTCACAATGAACGTCCGAGTAGTCTTTATATCGAAGCCATAGAACCCAGTCGGATTTTACAGATTGCAAAAAAAGATTTATGGTATTTATACACCCACTATCACAAGTTCGACCGGATTTTCAGAGTAATGATTGAAAATAAATTCATAGAGTTACAAAACAGGGTTCTTCAGAATATTGGTTCTACAGCTCAGGAAAGATATAATACATTTTTAGAACAATATCCCAATTTATCACGCAGGCTGCCAAATACACAAATAGCATCTTACCTGGGAATTACACCCGAATTTCTAAGCAAAATCCGCAGCGGGAATCATTAGTTTAATAGTCCACCTTAAACCATATTAAGGCTATTTCTTAAAATAGTTCATTGCCTGACCCATTTGCAGTGTCGTACTTTTGTCTCATTATTAGATCATAAAATGATTAAAATGGAAGACAAATCAAAAATTGCAATTATAGGCCTTGGCAATATTGGCCAGGCTATAGCCAAAAACCTGGTTAAAAATAACCACCCGGTTATTGTATCATCACGTGAAATCACCAAGGCAAACAGCCTTGCAGAAAAATTGGGCAACCTGGCAACACCAATGGGAATAAAGGATGCCATCAATGAAGCTGCCATCATTATTCCTGCTATCTGGTATCATTCATTAAATGGATTTTTTAATCAGTACAGGAAAGAGCTGCAAGGTAAAATTGTTGTTGATGTATCCAACCCGATTGCACCTGATGGCAATGGTGGATTTTCAAAGGTTATCGGTGAAAAAGAATCAGCCGGGGAAATAAATGCCAAAGCTTTGCCTGATCAGGCAAAATTCGTTAAAGCCTTGGGAACACTGGGGGCCGCTTCTTTAGTTGGTTCAGCAAATCAAAGACCGGAAAAAGCAGTACTTTTCTATGCTTCAGAGGATCCTGGCCTTAAGGGTATCATTGAGCAACTTATCCTGGATATCGGATTTGAACCTGTTCATATCGGCGGAGTCAATCAATCCATCCGGATCGAAGTTTTTGGTGATCTGCATGAGTTTGGGGGACTCGGCAAAGCCGTTACCCGGAAAGAAATTCAATTAAAAATTGAAGTTTAAAAAACAAAACCAAGTAGTATTCATCTAAATTCATATATCATGAAATTAATAAAGATTTTCCTGATTCCGGTGATTTTGGCATTCATTTCTAATGTTATACCTGCTCAGGATATAAAGGAGATATTTATTAATCCAAATTCCGGTAACGACCAAAATTCAGGTTCCGCAGATTATCCGTTGAAATCGTTGTATGAGGCAGCCGAAAGGATTAATCGGGCAAACGGCAGTGGATCCGTTGTCGTATTTCTTTCTGAAGGAATATACGGTTTGGATGCCACCGTGACTTT
>DATAEX010000196.1:0-5515 GCA_036257765.1 Bacteroidales bacterium | reverse complement strand
ATACCCGCAATGAGTTCATAAATAATGTAAATGACTACGAAGAAGATTTTTTTGATGTAAAGGGTCAGGAAAACGTAAAGCGTGCACTTGAGATTGCAGCGGCAGGTTCCCATAACCTCCTTATGATTGGCCCGCCTGGCTCAGGAAAGACAATGCTTGCAAAAAGAATTCCTTCGATATTGCCACCGCTTTCCTTAAATGAAGCACTGGAGACAACTAAAATCCATTCTGTTGCCGGTAAAATGGGCAAAGATGCTTCGCTGATGACGTGCAGGCCTTTCCGGTCGCCTCATCATACCATTTCAGATGTTGCACTCGTTGGCGGCGGCACTTATCCCCAACCCGGCGAAATTTCACTATCACACAACGGCGTTTTATTTCTCGATGAGCTTCCTGAATTTAAACGAACGGTACTCGAAGTTATGCGGCAACCGCTGGAGGACAGGTGCATTACCATTTCAAGATCCAAATTTTCTGTGGAATATCCTGCTTCATTTATGCTCGTCGCAAGTATGAATCCGTGTCCCTGCGGATTTTATAATCATCCGGAAAAAGATTGTGTCTGCTCGCCTGCTGTTGTCCAGAAATACCTTAATAAAATATCGGGCCCACTGCTTGACAGGATTGATATTCATATTGAAGTGGTTCCTGTGCCGTTTGACAAGCTTTCGGAATTGCGGCCGGCTGAATCAAGCGAAAATGTCCGTTTCAGGGTAATCAAAGCCCGGAAGGTTCAGCTTGACCGGTTTAACGACCATGAAGGTATTCACAGTAATGCACAACTCACCCCGGCACTGATGCGTGAGCATTGCAGAATTAGTGAGGAAGGAAGCCAGTTATTGAAAAATGCGATGGAAAAACTGGGACTTTCGGCTCGGGCTTATGACCGGATTCTGAAGGTATCGCGAACCATAGCTGATCTGGACGGCTGTAAGAATATCGAACCCCACCACCTTGCCGAAGCTATCAACTACAGGAGCCTGGACCGGGAGAACTGGGCAGGATGAAGTAGTGACGAGTGACGAGTGACAAGAGACGAGCAAATAGGAGTAGGTAGCGTAAGGGCGTGCCCTTGCGGCCGCCCTGAGAAAAGAAGAATACGGAGTAGGGAATATGGAGTAGAATATCATTAATCTTAGACCATGTTTAGAAAATTCATTGAACAATATACCAGGGTTCCCGACAATGAATGGCTAATAATAAATGAGGCATTTGAGAGGAAACTATTTGCAAAAAATGAAATTATTCTTGAAGAGGGATCTGTCTGCAGGTATTTCTACTTTTTGCAAACAGGATTAATCCGTTGCTATACTTATTACGATGGGAATGATATTACAAAGTATTTCACCGCAGCTCCCTATTGTTTTACTTCAGTGGAAAGCTTCAGAAATCAAAAACCGGCAGAAGAAAGCATCCAAACACTTGAAGAATCATTAATTTGGTTTGCCACCGCAAAGAATCTCGAACAATTAAAAATACTTAACTCTTGGATTGATTTTACCAGCAGACTATTACTGGAAATTCAGCAATTTACAAGAAACTCACTGCTGGATATAAAAACTAAAACAGCCGATCAGCGCTATAAAGAGCTTCTGATCAATAAACCTGAAGTCATACAGCGTATACCTCTCAAATATCTTTCCAGTTTTTTAGGTGTAGCACCTCAATCGTTGAGCAGGATTAGAAAAAATCTTGCCAGAAGAACTAATTAACATATGTGAAGTAATTTAAAGTTTCGATTCAGGAATTTTGTCCTGTAAGTTTTAAAATACCACACCATGGCGAGCTTAAAAAGCAGGATATTTAATTTCATTGTAAGGAATGGACATTTGTTCAGAGGTAAATTAAAGAAGGAAGAATTTACTCTAAATACTTCAATCTTAGAATTCAGGCAACTTTGTGAAAGGGGCGCTAAAAAGCATTCAAATTTTCCAAATGACGTAATCGTCCGGAAGCAACAAATTAATAATATAAAATCAGAATGGCTAATACCTGAAAATGCCGATTCGAAGAAACTCATATTATATGTACATGGAGGCGGATATGTAAGTGGGTCGTGCAGTGATCACAGGAGCTTTGTTTCCAAATTCGCAAAATATACAGGTATTACCAATTTAATCTACGAATACAGGTTAGCTCCTGAATTCCCGTTTCCTGCTGCTTTGGATGATTCAATAGAAATATATCAATGGCTATTATTATCGGGATATGAACCTGGTGATATTGTAATAGCCGGAGAATCCGCCGGTGGGGGCTTAACACTGGCTATTTTGCTCGCACTCAAAGATCGCAAAATTCCTCAACCGAAGGCAGCTGTTGCTGTATCACCATGGACTGACTTAACCTGCTCGAGCGATTCTTATTTAACAAAAAATAGAGTTTCACCCGCTCCTATTAATAGCTGGAATGTTTTTAGTCGCTATTATATTGGTGATAATCAAAGTACAAATCCATTAATATCTCCCCTGTTTGGAGACCTTAAGCATTTGCCTCCGATTTTTATTAATTCCGCGGTTGATGACGAATTATACGAGGATGGTGAGAAGTTTTATTTAAAGGCAAAAGAATCAAATGTGGATATAACGTTTCGGGCCGGAGAAGGAATGGTGCATTGCTACCCATTATTAGCTCCAATGTTTCGGGAGGCTACCGAAGCCATGAATGAGATTGTATTATTTATTAGAAAACATTTAATATAGACTTATGCAGAGGCGGCCCTTTTGGCTGCCTCTTTTTATTTAGTTAAAATTTGATTATTGTTTCACAGATTTATAACTTTAAGAAAACATACTATCCTTCTTATTTAAAAATCAAAAATATGGGGACTTTACAACAGATGAACCGCAGGCAGTTTGTTACGACAACTCTGGCTGCAACGGCAGGTTTGGCTGCAGGTGTCAGCGCTATGCCTTATCGGGGGAATATGAAAAAAGCCGACATTAAGGTAGGGTTATACAGCATCACCTATCTGGGCGTATGGTACAGGGGACAGGCTTTGACACTGGAAGAGCTGATCAAAAGAGCAAAAAAATATCAATACGCAGGTATTGAGATCGACGGTAAGCGGCCACATGGAAATCCGCTCGACTGGCCAACTCAAAAGTGCAAAGAGTTAAGAAAGCTTGCTGATGGCGAGGGTATTGAGATTTACGGTGTGGCTGCAAACAACGATTTCAGCAGTCCTATACCGGAATACAGGGAATGCCAGATTGCCTACGTAAAAGACCTGATCCGGATGACTGCTGACCTCGGGGCTAAAACTCTTCGTATGTTCCTTGGATGGCCCGGAGTTACGCTACATCCGCAAATTGCAAATTATGACGTTGCCAAAGACATTTGGAATTATACTCATTCTAAGTTTAAACCTGAAGAAACCTGGGCATGGTGTCGCGAAGGTCTTACTGAATGTTCCAAGTATGCCGGTGATTCAGGTGTTACGTTGGCTTTACAAAATCACAAGCCTGTAATAGTTGATTATCCTGAAGTCCTTAAAATGGTTGATGAAATAAATTCTCCTTATTTGAAGATATCACTGGATGCTCCCATTATGGATGATAAAAGTGCGGAAAACATGATGAAAGCTGCTAAATTGGTCGGCAATCGTCAGGTATTATCTCATTTTGGCGGAGAATATGAAAAAGATGCCAATGGAAAGGTGATCGGACAGGATTTCTACAGGGATTTTATCAAGGCTATGATTGAAATCGGGTATTCCGGTTATATGAGTTATGAGCTTTGCCACACACTTCCTATGGAAAATGGACAAACGGTAGGAATTGAATTCGCAGATAAGAATGCCCAACTGGCTTCAGAATTCATGAGAGGTATTATTGCTGAATTAAACGGCTGATAAACTCTAAGTTTACACCTAAATAAAATTTCGGCTCATTTAACAGTCTTCCTGCCATGCAATGGTACTGTAATGCCAAGGAAAGGGACTGCAATGAAACTATTCGTTTCAGTGTTTAAGGGTATCCAAAGGCTGTAATCCAGAACTACACTTCCAATTATGGAACGTCCTCCCAATGAAATAATGGTTGCATAGTTTTTTTCATTGGGATAATCTACATATGGAATCAAATAGTTTTCAGTAATTAAATATCCTTTTGGGCCGATTCTAATCATCCCGCTGAAGTTAATAATCGGACGACCCATCCAGCTGTTCCTTGCAAATCCGTATGCAAGCCCTAAACTGAAATTTTTGTCACGCGAACCGATGGTTGTCGTTTCATACAAAAGTCCGAAAACTCCGGTTTCCGCACCAACAAAAGTGCCCAGCAAGGCTCCGGTTCCTATGTTCACTTTATCTTTTGATAAAGGGATTGAGAATTTTGGAACGATCCAGACAGGCGATGGAGTTCCGGCAAAGAGAAAAAGTGGCAAAAGTCCTGCTCCCATTGAAAAATTATTAGAGATCCCGACTGAAAACTGATTGTATAAAACCCAAATATTCTGATAATAGCCTGTGCTTTTTTCAAGACCATATCCATTAGGTGCCCAGAAATAGCGTGATGATTGCGGATTAGGCAGCCAGATTTTACCGCCAATTCTGCTGAATTCCTTCAGTTCAGTTCTGGATTTTATATCTGCATGCTGAATTCTCAATTCGCCTAACCTTTCAGTCCTTAACACCAGGATATTCTGATCTTCTGAAACAATTGATCCGGTGTAAATATTTCCGTCGGTCGTTTCGATCCTGAACATGCGGGCAGTATCGGGATTCTGCGCCGTGCAGTTGAGATTATTAATTATTATAATCAAAGCAGCCAGAAATAATGCGGGTTTTAAATTCATGACAGGATGAATAATTTGAATAAACTTTAAACTAATTTAAACAATATTATAAATTAATTTCTGAGCAGGTTTCTTCGTATTGTAATTTTAATGAACAAGTTAAATGTTTGTTAAAATGATGTATCTGATTATGTTTAAAGTATTTTGAACTAACTTTATACAAAATATAATTCCTATGAAAAAGACAGCATGGTTAATTTCAGCAATTGTGATTGCCGGTGTTTTTCTCATGCAAGGGTCCGGCGTTTTAAATATTAAAAATCAGATGCCGGTAAATGCAGGCGAACTGATCTATCCGACAGCGGTGAAAAAGGTAATTGATCAGAAATGTTATGGATGCCACAGCGCAAAAGGCGAATCGCAGGATGCAAAAGATGCACTCATGTGGGATGACCTGCCTAATCTTGAAAAAGGAAAAATGGTAGCCACTCTCGATAACATAATCGGGGTTCTTGAAGACGGTACAATGCCTCCTGAAGAGGTGATCGAAAAATATCCTGAAGCCAGATTGCTGCCTGAAGAAAGAGATGTTCTGCACGCCTGGGCTGAAGCCAAGGCAGACAGCCTCCTGAATTAATCGATCACTTTTGCAAAAAATCATGAAAGTAATACGGATTATACTGTTGGTATTGGTTGTCATATTCATTGCCATACAGTTCATTCCCTCCGGTATGCCCGGAAATCAGCCTGAAACCGAAAAAAGTATAACACACAGCAATAT
>DATAEX010000193.1:0-10809 GCA_036257765.1 Bacteroidales bacterium | reverse complement strand
GTACCAGCGTTTTCAACAGCATTTTTGCGAATGATTTTCGGATAGATGTTCTTTATAACATGGATAATGTTAATCTGAATGTGTCGGCTGGGTATCTCACAGGCCGGAGGAATACCTTTTATTCGACTCTGAATTGCAATTATTTATTCGATTCAGATAATTTTTTGAAGACCGGGGGAATGCTATCGCTTCAGCCGGGGATTGACGTGAATTTTGGAAATTACGAATATCTTAATCTGGTTTACCTTGACCAGACCCGGCAAAATCCGGGTTTCTATGATTATCTGATGGATAATTCTCCGGCTTTAAGGAAGTACATATCCCGCGAGATCATAAAGAATCCGGGTACTACGCCTGAAGAAATAATTGACCGCATACTTGAAGAACGTGCACAGGACCAGTTCAAAATCACCTCTGTAACTTTTGGACTCCCGTTATTTTATATGATTAAAGATTTAGGGATCAATATCGGCCTGTACTTATTTATTCCGGTAAACCAACCGGATTATATGTCAGGTAAAGCAGTATTCTATTTTAATGCCGGGCTATCGTATAATTTTGATTTGAATTAGTGGCTAATCCACAGATAATTGTTATTTGCACAATTCCCTGGCGTAATCCCTTGCTTCTGAATCACCCAGTTGTTGAGCTTTTCTGAGATCAGAACAGGCCTTATCATCCATTTGAAGTGAAAACCATGCCAGTGCCCTGTTAAAATAATAGTCAAAAGTTCCTTCCTGTAGTTCAATAGCCTTTGTATAATCGTTTACTGCAGATTGAAAATCATTGAGCTGATAAAAAGTATTACCGCGGTCATAAAATGCGTCCGGATTGCTCTTATTGAGCTCCAGGCCCCTTGTAAAATCGTTTAATGCTTCCGCGAATTTACCCGCCTTATAATAACTGTTTCCTCTGCCAAACCATCCATCGGCAAAATCAGGATCAATCCTAACCGAGAATGAAAAATCTGCAATTGCATTTTCATAGTTACTTTTTTCATACCAGGCATTAGCTCTGTTGAACAAAGCATCCCTGTATTCCGGCTTAATTTTTAATGCCTCATTGTAATCTTCAATTGCTTTATCATAGCTCTCCAAATCGAAATATGCATTACCTCTGAAGTAGAAGGCATCGGCATTGTTACGGTCGGTTTGAATTGCACTGGTATAGTCCTTAATTGCATCCTTAAATAAACCACGTTCATGTTTTGCCTTGCCTGACTCCAACAAGGAAACCGCGGTTTGAGCGGTTAAAGTTGGTATCAGCAACAAAAAAGCAATTGTAACTGCAAGGGATCTGTTCATATGTGGTTATTTGGTGATGTCTCATTTATGATGTCCGCGCTGACGAACCATCCTCTGATGTATATTCTGTTGGCGCATCATTTGCCTGCGGATCAAGGCCTGCCGGCGTTCCATTGCCATCTTACGATTCATAAGGGCTTGCTTGTGACGCATCATTGCTTGCGACCGTAACTGAACTATACGCTGGTGATTATTTCCCAGCCGGATAATATTGTAATCCCTGCTGTTAGGCCTGAGAGTAAGATTCTCGCGGTTAACAGAAGAACCACCTGTAGGTTGCTGACCTGTGCAGTACAGAGCGGAAGACAACAGTACGCCTATGAGTAGAAATAACTTTTTCATTATGATGGTGTTTGTGATATTAGACTAAAAAAAACCATCAGGGTTTAAAACCATTGTAAAATAAAATAAATTTGATTCAATTGCTTATTCTTCAATAAAATTAATAAAAGCAACTGAAAATGGGCGCCAGGGAAAGGATTTTACAATTAAGGGCTGAACTCAACCATCATAATTACCAGTACTATGTGCTGTCGCGACCTGAAATTGATGATTATGCGTATGACCGGTTGATGCAGGAACTAATAGATCTGGAAAAGCATAACCCTGAAATGATTGATCCTGATTCGCCTACTCAGCGTGTTGGGACAGACATTGACAGTGAGTTTGCCCAGGTGCGTCATCAATTCCCTATGCTTTCGCTTGAAAATACGTACTCTTCAGAGGAAATCAGGGAATTCGATGAAAGAGTAAGACGGACCTTAAAAGATGAGCTGGTAGAATATGTATGCGAACTTAAATTTGATGGTGTATCAATTAATCTTCACTATGAAAACGGACGCTTTAAAAATGCTGTTACACGGGGTGATGGAGAAAAAGGAGATGATGTCAGTTCGAATGTAAGAACTATAAAAAGTATTCCACTCGGATTAAAAGGAGATGACTTTCCTTCAATTTTTGACATCAGAGGGGAAATTTTATTACCGCACGATGGTTTTGAAAAGCTTAACAGGGAAAGAGCTGAAGCTGGAGAACCTTTGTTTGCCAATCCGCGCAATGCAGCTTCAGGTACACTAAAAACAAAGAATTCAGCAGTTGTGGCCAGGAGACCTCTCGACTGCTACTTATATTATATCCCGGGTGTTGAAGGTATATTCAAAACGCATTATGAAAGTATTTCTAAAGCCAGGAACTGGGGCTTTAAGATCTCTCCGTATGTAACAAAATGCAACTCGCTGAACGGTGTTTTTGAATATATTGATTTATGGGAGACTAAACGCGATTCGCTTCCTTTTGATATTGACGGTATTGTTATAAAAATTAACTCTTACCGGCACCAGCAGATGCTGGGCTTTACTGCCAAATCACCACGATGGGCTATTGCCTATAAGTATAAAGCGCGTGAAGCTATCACTACTCTTCTTTCAATAGATTTCCAGGTTGGCCGGACAGGCGCAATAACACCAGTTGCCAATCTGAAGCCGGTACTTCTTGCTGGTACTACTGTTAAGCGTGCTTCTTTGCATAACGCGGATCAGATTGCCTTACTCGATGTCAGGGTCGGTGATAAAGTTAAAATTGAAAAGGGAGGCGAGGTAATTCCAAAGATTACAAGTGTGGTGCTGTCTGAGCGTACCGTTGAACTTGTACCGGTACAGTTTATTGAATTATGTCCTGAATGCGGAACAAGACTAATCCGTCTACCAGGTGAAGCACGCCATTTTTGTCCCAATGATACAGGATGCCCACCGCAAATTAAAGGCCGGCTTGTACATTTTGTTGGAAGACGGGCAATGGATATTGGATGTGCAGAGGCAACAATTGAGCAATTTTATAACGAAGGACTGCTTAAAGATCCTTCTGATTTTTACGATCTTACAACAGATATCCTCATAAAACTGGAACGATTCGGAAAAAAATCAGCCGAAAACCTGGTTAAAAGTATTGAATTATCGAAGAAAGCACCTTTTGGAAGGGTTTTATATGCACTGGGAATCCGCAATGTAGGTGAAACAGTTGCTAAAAAGCTTGCATCTCATTTTGATTCAATCAATGAATTAATGACAGCGAATGAAACCGAACTTATGCAGGTGGGCGAAATAGGTGACGTAATCGCCAAAAGCGTAAAGATGTATTTTTCAAATCCGAAGAATCGTGATATAGTGGAAAGGCTCCGTGCAGCAGGAGTACAAATGATCAAAGCGGCTGGTCATGCAAGAAAATCTGAAAAACTGGCAGGAAAAACATTTGTTATCTCAGGTGTTTTTAAAAATCACTCACGGGAAGAAATACAAAGAATTATTGAAGAAAATGGCGGCAAAAACCTGGGAAGTGTCAGTTCCAATACCAGTTATGTTGTAGCAGGCGATGGGATGGGTCCAGCAAAAAAAGAGAAAGCAGCCAAACTGGGTGTACAAATTATTTCGGAGGAAGATCTGATGAGTATGCTGTTGTCCTGAACCGGCCCTGAGAAAATAAAATTTCCTTACATAATAAAAAAAGCCTGATCTTCTGATCAGGCTTCATATATAAAAGACATCTTACTGAAGCTGAAAAATAACAGGCATTACGAACTGCTGTTTAACAGCACGTCCGCCCTGTTTGGCAGGTCCCCACTTGGGTGATGACATGATGACACGTACGGTTTCTTTATCAAGTGACGGGTCAACACCACGAAGAACTTTTACGTCCACCACTTCACCGCGTGAATTAACAGCGAACTGAACGGTTACTCTACCGAATATTCCGTTTTCAACGGCTACAGGTGGATAAACCAGATTTTTCTGAACCCACTCCCTGAAAGTTTCGAGGGTTCCGCCCTGAAAGGTTGCCTGCTCTTCAACGAATACGAAAGCAGGTTCTTCTTCAACAATTACTTCTTCCTCAGAAGCCGAAACTACCTCAATAGTTTCTGGCGGAGGTTCATTTGTCGTTGACTCCTTAACATCATCAACAATAGCCAGCTGTACGTCTTCCTGCGCTTCTTCCACAACCACAGGTGCAGTATATTTAACCTGCTGCTCCATTGCCTGGGGAGGCGGAGGAGGCGGAGGAGGCGGAGGGGCATCCTGGTCAGTCTTCACGTTTTGTAATTCGGCTACAGTTTCCTTTACCAGAACTACATCGGCATCTTCAGCGTTCAGCGCCTTGATAAAAGGCACTGCAACACCTGTAGCCATAATGAAGAATGAAATAAGGAACCCAACCAAAAGATACCGCTGGAATTTTTTGCGGAGATAATAGGATCCATATTCCTTATTCCTGTTCTCAAATACAAGATCCTCGAGGGTACCCGCAGTCCTTTTTTCTTTTTTATTTTCCATAATCAGGAAATTTAGTTATTTGTTACTTGCGGCCATGCCACCCTGGGAAGCAAGGTAATCGGCTACCATTTTCTTTTCCACATCATTTATATCGATGAGCGCGTAAAGTGCTATATTGGTGATCGCCATCTCATCGAGGATGTCGACCACATTTTTGTATTTGACACCTTCATACGCCTTTATCAGAACTACCGGACCTGATTTATCCTGTCGCATAAAGCGTTTTCGGGCAGCATCGACAGAGTCACGCGGCATATCGCTTTTACCGGTAACCACGTCATTTTTCATCTGCTCAATTTTTGTGAACAGGTCCTTATTACGCTGAAGCAGAACCCTGCGGATTCCGTCATCACTGAAATTGGTCTCATGCATACGTGGCAGAGGCGGTTTTGATGGGTTGGCCAGGCCATTGTACCACAAAACCTTGTCTTCTCCAATCAATATGATGTTCAGTGCTTTGGCGCTATCTACTTCAGGCTGTTTCGTTTGTTCCTTCTTATCTTCCTTCTCCGGAAGAACGATTTCCATGACCTTAGCTTTGGTCATCGAAGTGGTAAGCATAAAGAATGTAAGCAAAAGGCAGAATAAGTCCACCATAGGCGTCATATCGATACGCGCACTATAGTGTTTTGCTTTCCGCTTGCCTTTGTGTTTGCCACCACCTTCGTTTTGAATAATTTCAGCCATTTCTCAAGAATTAAATTTTTTCCAAATCAATTTCAACCTCTTCCAGGTTAGTGGTAAGGTTGAACTTATTGATATTGTTGTCCTGCAATATATCTATCACTTTCTTGATCTGCTCATAATCGGCTTCACGGTCGCCTTTAAGGGCTACCTCGAAATTGTTGTAATAATTACGTGCAAATCGTATCCAGTAAAGAAGCTGATTATCAGTGGAATCCATGGGTATCCCCGAATGCATTGTTTCTCTTGCTTCATTGTTTTCGGCATTAATGAAATCCTTCATCCTTGTCATAGGCAACGAAAACGAGTTCAATGCTTCGAATTTTTTCACTTCTTCAGGGGTGAACTTCATCTGATATTGGTAGGCCATTGCCCTTAGAATATTACCCCTTAAATGTTCTGAAGTGTCAATACCGTTGTCGACATTGAAGAATACCTTATTATCCTTTGATACTGTAAGAGTGATGATATGCCTGTCGGGTGATACCTTGTTAGATACCGATGAAGGCGTATCAACTGCAACAGCTTCCTGAGGTTTAAATCTGGCAGTCAAAATAAAGAAGATAAGCAGGAGACAAAATAAGTCCACCATCGGCGTCATGTCGATATGCGGTGGAGATTTTTTCATTTTTAGCTTTGCCATAGTCTCACCAATTTAAGTTTGCATTTTACTTATTTGCTCCAATCACAAAAATTCACCAGCTTATGCCTTCTTTAAAGAGGATGCAAATGTCTGTGTCAGGCTAAATCCTGCTTCGTCAATTTTAAAGGTCATCGTGTCAACGCGTGTCTGATAATAGTTGTAGAATATCAGAGCAAGAGTTGAACCGGTAATACCGAATGCTGTATTTACAAGAGCTTCGGAAATACCTGTTGCCAGTTCAAGTGCATCAGGAGCACCGGCTGTAGCCAGAGCGCCGAAGGCACGGATCATACCAAGCACCGTACCAATCAGACCGATAAGCACGGAGATTGATGCAATTGTCGACAGAATAACAAGATTCTGTGACAACACGGGCAATTCTAGAGCTGTAGCTTCTTCCAATTCTTTCTGAAGTGCAAGAACCTTCTGATCGTTCTGGAGGGTCCGGTCGTTTTGCAGGTCACGGTATCTTTTCAGACCAGCCTTAACAACATTAGCCAGTGAACCTCTCTGCTTGTCGCATAATTTTGAAGCTTCTTCAATTTTGTCCTGATTAACAAGGTCACGAATGTTGCGAACAAAATTGTTCAGGTTACCACGGCCTTTTGCTCTCCATAACATAATGTATCTTTCTACAATAAAGGTCAGAAGGATCAATACCACTGCCATAAGGAGGGGTACTATCATACCACCTTTGTAAATAATGCCAAGGTAGTTGCCGGGTAATGCAGCACCTTCGGGGTTACCACCTTCAAAATTGATAGGGTTACCCATGATGTTTTTGTAAATTAGCCAACCGGCTACGAGACACAGCACCATAACCACAAGTACAAAAGTGGATTTTAATGCTTCAGCTAAAGATTGTCCTTTCATGTTCAAATATTATTTAAAGTGTATTAATAATTATTAGTTTAATTATTTGGTGTTACAAAGAAAGCAAATTTTTAACATATATTTATTTGAATACTTCAAATCTTTCGTCCCAGCCTATTGCCTTTGCGCAGCATTAATTACTTTATTCAGATTGGCAATAGCATCTTGCACTTCGGCATTATTTGGATCTAATTTCAAATAATCTTCATAATGCCTTTTTGCTTCAACATATTTCTTTTCTCTCAAAGCTATGGAGCCCTTTGCACCCAATGCGGATTTCTGCCATTCCTTATTATTCGGATCAAGATTATACATCTTATCATACCATTCCATGGCAGCATCGAATTCCTTTTTAGTTATATTCAGATAACCGAAATATGAATAGGCTTCCTGTATGGCAGCTTTGTATTTTTCTGTTTCACTGCCAATCATGGTGAGAACTTTTTCAAAATAAGGCTCTGCCTTACCCTCTACCATATCGGGATCCATATTTGAAGCTGTGCGAGCCAAATACAATGCGGCGTCAACATTCTGGGGATTTTCATTCAATAAATCAGTAAATGCCTGCAGAGCCTTTTCATTATCCTTCATATTGTAATAGGCTCTCGCGATCATAGTCTTATCAGTCTTTCCTGACCACCCTTTTTCAGCTAATAATTCGAAAGTTTTAATAGCATCAGCATACCTTCTTGAATAATAGTAATTTTGAGCCATCTCAGTCAGCAATTGCTTATCGCCCGGATCCATTTCAAAGGCCTTATTCATGTTGGCAAAAGCCTGATCAAGCATTACGGAATCCCGGTTTGCAAGCTTATAAAGTATTCTGCCGTAATATGAATAATCCCTTGGAATAACCTCCTGAGGTTTCGCATTTTTGAAGAAAGTTTCCATATATACTCTACCCTTTTCAAGTTCAGGCGGTTTCATTTCATAGGCACTGTAACCTGCAACCCTGTTGAGGTAATTACGTGAATTATCCACTTTAAGGATTTCTTCAACCACCTGCAAGGCACCTGCGTAGTCCTTTGCCCTGAAAAGCGAATTGCCGTATCTTATCTTGGCAGGGATTGTATTGCCTGAAAGCTGCATATATTTGAAATAATATTGCCGTGCAAGGTCGTGACGTCCGCCCATAGACCAGAGCTCACCAAGGCTTCGGTAGACAGGTGCAAACGTTGAGTCGATCTGCTGTGCTTCTTCGAAATAAGGACGTGCAGCCACCAGGTTTGGAACACGCATATAAATATTGCCAATCTTTATCTTAGGTAATGGAGATTTAGGATCCTTATTCAATGCCTGGTTATAATTAAATAAAGCATTGGAAGCATCATTCATTTTAATATAAACATCCCCCAGAGTAAGATAAATGTTCGGATCATCCGGATTTATAAGTTTGGCTCTTTCACAATAGGCAATAGCCTTTTTGAAATTGTTCTTTTTTCCATACATCAGAGCACCGGCCAAATGGGTAAGAATTGTGGCCTTTTCGGGAGTGTATTCTTTTTTCTTTATTTTAACCGGAACTGCAGCTTCGGCTATCTTAAAATATTCACCTGCTTTGGTTGTATCACTGGTTCTGAGTAACGTCACTGCGCCCATTCCAACATGATTCAAAACATTACCCGGGGCCTGCTGAATTCCCTGCTGGAAAACAGTCTCGGCTCTACGAGCATATTCTTCCTTTGAATTGGAAATAGTATCAGCCAGGTAATCTTTTAACAAGGCGTCACCGGAATAAAAATAAAGATTGCCATTGGTGGGCTCTTTTTTAATCAGCTCATCCAGCATCTTTTCCGCCTCTTCATATTGCTGACTGTTAATAAGGTTCAGAGCTGTTTTTAAGTCCTGACCAACAACGTTCAATGTAAAAAGGCAACAAAGCAATAAAGTTATCGGTTTCATTTTTAAGTACTTATTTATATATAGGTTTATTCACTTCTTAAATGCACAAGCCTTATGGGCATTGTTGCAGGCACCATTCCCATTTTTAATACGATCCTCTGTCCCTGATCTGCGGCCATAAATGCTATGAATCCTTTACCCAGACCTGTTTTTGTTTCCCTGCTGATTGCGTAAACCTCCCTGATGAAAGGATAGGACTTATCCGCAATATATGCAGGATGAGGCGTGAAGAAATCAGAACCTTCAGAAAATACTTCAGGCGTGATTCCTACCACTTTCACCCTGCTGAGAAACGCATGTGTAATGGAATCATCGGGATCACTTATCCAGTTTACGCTGATTATTCCTATTGCTTCAGGGTTAGCTTCAACGTAATCTATGACGGAGGGATTTGACCCTGCTGAGTAACAATATTCAGGCAACGAAGTTAATTCAAACTTGGACATAAGAAATCGAACATTCGAAGATCCTTGATTATCAAACACAATCTGAACATTTCCGAGTTTTGATTGCCGGTTAATCTGTTTCCAGGAAGTAACCTTACCGGCAAGCATATCCATAATTGTATTGTATCTGATCTTATTATCTGGGTTTTGTATATTAACCACGAATGCTAAACCATCGAAAGCAATTTGTGTTGTCCTTGGGATAATTAGCTGATCTTTCAGATATGCCTCTTCATTAGTCGTTAATTTACGGCTTGTAATCATAAGTCGCACTGAATCAGCAAGAAACAGCTGTAGTACACTATCCTCTGAAGCACTAATAGGTGTTACTTTGGCATATCTATACATATTCTCAAATACAGCGATTTCAGAATCAGCAAGTAAAGTATAAGCTTCATCGACGGCGATTTTAATATCTCCACGTGTAGCAGTTTCCTTGTTAATCTGTTTCTGGCTGTATTCCTTGCAAGATAACAGCAACACACAAGAAAAGATCAGTGACAACGCCGATTTTTTAATTATCTGATTCATCGTCTGAATATTTTCTTTGTTTGCTTTTCTGATAAATAATGACCATTCTGAATATCCCATACCCTATTATGGTAACACCAAAAATCGTGCGAAACTCTTTAGAGAAGGAATTGGCAATCTGGGGAGTCAGCATAATAAATAAGCCAAATACCACAAAAAGGGCGGCAACCACATATCCTAATATGGACATGAAATCAGGCATTGAATCTTTATTAAACATTACACAAGTTTTAAATTCCCGTCGTTGACGTCGCCCCAAAAGAGGCGTAAATATATAAAAAAGTTACAAAAAAAATGCCGAAGCTGCAAATTACACATTTATTCATCATGATGAGTCATAAACAATTATAGCTAACATCTGATTAAGGTTTTTCTACTAATAGATGCTTATGCGAATAAAATTCCACAAATAATCCGAAAAATAATTCAGTCGGTTTTCCTGTACCTCCAGGTTGCAAGCGCTGTTAATGATACAGCCATAATGAGCATAATGCCAAAATCAGCAGCTAAATCAACAAAACCCGATCCTTTAAGCAGTATCATCCTGTTAACTCTTATAAAGTAAGCTATAGGATTAATCAGATTAACATTCTGTGCCCAATGCGGCATGGTTTCAGCCGGTGTAAAAATACCTGATAACATTACGAAAGTAACCAGTATGAAAAAATTCAGAAACTGCGCCTGCTGCTGAGTATATGATACGCTAGAAATAAAAAGACCGATCCCCAGAACAGTTATGAGATATAGTGCCGCAAATCCAAATAAAAGGAACAGATTTCCTTCAATGGGTATATTAAACAACAGTTTACCTATAATCAAACCGATAAGCAATTCAAACATGGCTATGATCCAAAAAGGTAAAAGCTTTCCAATAATAAACTGATATTTCCTGATTGGTGTAACATTGATCTGTTCTATCGTTCCAATTTCCTTTTCACGAACCAGATTTAAAGAAGCCAGGAACATTCCGATAACTGTTAGAAGGATGGCAAGTATTCCCGGCACCATGTAGAATTTGAAATTAAGCTCATCATTATACCAAAAGCGATGTTCTATATTGATATTCTTTGAATCTGAAGCCATCAAAGCGTTCGGACCTGATT
>DATAEX010000188.1:0-4366 GCA_036257765.1 Bacteroidales bacterium | reverse complement strand
AACCGAATCATCCAAAGCGGAACTGTAAACAGCCAGTTCATCCATCCTTCCTTCAAAATGGTAAAATTTATGCAGGTTAAGCCATCCGATATCTACGGAGTCATCCGATGAAAATCCGTTGGTATAGGTAAATGAGGTTGTTGTATCCACCACTCCATCAATCAGTATGCTTGTAGTCCCTTCCGTTCCGTTTCTAACAACAGAAATCAGATGCCATTCGCCATCGATTACTCCCTTTTTGCTTTCAAGTACCTGGCCTTCAAAACCATTGGCATATAAACTAAAATTAATTTTACCCGGATTCGTGCAACTGACACCCAACCACCAATGCAATCCGGTTTCCGCATAAGCATCTCTTCCTATTATAACACTATTGTTTATTGAACTTGGAGAAGGGCATGCGGAAGTTTTATTAATCCAAACTTCAATAGTAAAACTTGAATTGGAATCCCAGTCAAAAGATTCCGGATCAAAAAGTGAAAGCCTGGATTCGTCAAAGTATTGGGACCTTCCTACTTTACCGGAATCCAGAAATGTTTTATCAATAACTATCGCATCAAGACTGCCAATATAGTCTTTAAGGCTCAGTGTATCGTTCTCATCAAATTTCCAATAATGAATCAGACCAGGAGGACACGCGGTATCCTGTGCCATAAGTCTGCCATGTGCCAAAATGGTCAGCAAAATCACCATTAAGGTAAATATCTTTTTCATGCCGATTTGTGTTTAATTTACCTATGGAAAACAAGGACTTCAGGCATTTTGTTGCGTGATCAACTAAACCTGATCCACAAAACATCATCATACTTTGTCCACTTTGATTATGTGAATAGTACAAGATATTTTTTTACATTTAATAAAACGACCCGCCTAAAAATCAATCCGATAACTTAGATTGGGAATTACAACTATTTCGCGTAAAGGTTCAACATTTCCTGTCCTGAAATTATACCGGTGTCCATAGAATTCTTTTTGAAATAACAGGTTGATAAATTGAACCGACCAGGTTGAAGAATATTTTTGTCTGTTTTTTTTCCACGAAGCAGAAAAATCAAGGTAATATACTGCAGGCTTTCTTTCTGAAAATGCATGTTGTTCATCGTAAACGACGTCCTTTAATTTCGAAGAAGCTTCATTATCCACAGGAGAGATCCTGTCTCCCCCCAGGAGAGTAAACTTACAATTCAGGCCAAGAAGATTGTCATTTTTACCCGGCAATGACCATTCGTTCCCAAACAAGAAATTAAATACATAGTTTTTATTAAAACGTGAATTCCTAATAACTCCGTCACCCCCTTTATATCTGGCATCAAACAGAGATCCTGTAATCAGATAATAGGTTCCATTGCTTAGGAATTTTTCAAAAGTAATATCAATGCCTGTGTTCCTTCCTGTTCCGGTATTAACCAGCGAATCATTAAAAAACCAGTCCATTTCAAGGTTTAATAAAGAAAAAGAACTGTTTGCTATAACCGGAACATCAAATAATTGCTGGATATATGGTTCAATCCTCAAACGAGTGTATTGACCCAGTGATCTTTCATATGAAAACACTATGTGATGGGCTTTGGCAAGCTTCATATAACGATTAGGCTGTACTCGTTCCGACAAATAATCCCGGCCGGCCAGATAAAAGCCAAGGGGTTCCGAGCGACTGTGCAAGCCATAGGCCAGAGTGACTGACTGAGCCTCTCTGAATTTCCATTTGATACTTGCTCTTGGCTCAATGGTCCATTCCTTATTCAATAAAAAATACCTTGAGTGCAGACCGGTATTTAATGATAATTCATTGGTCAGATTTAACCGTGATTGAGTATAAAATTGTACCATACCGCTCGAACCCTTATCCCTGGCTACTGTTTCATAATCTCCGGCTTCTGTTGATTTGTGCAATAATGTTATATTATAGTTCTGCAAGCTTACATTGAAACCTGTTCTGTTTATATGCGCTGCACTGAATTTATGATTAACGAGGAAAGACAGGGTATACTTTGTATCCGATTGAAAAATATCATCCACCCGAAAAAGCTGCCCGTCATCTCTTAATCTGTCACGTTGCCACTTAATTACATTTCCGGTTCCTGCAAGGGCAGTATTAATATATGTTTTATCAGAAAGAATAACCTTATGGTTTATGCCGGCTGCGCCCATTCCGTTAATGTTTTCATCGCTTTCAATATCCTGATAAAATTCCCAGTCTGCTGAATCCTCCTTAATTGCTGAACCTGTATGATCGGACGAAAACAACCCCCAGGCTGTTATTGCACCTGCTTTCCCTGCTGGAAAATTAAATTTAAAAGAAAGGTCCTGATACCTTAAACCCTGAGCATTTTCGGGAAGTAAAGGTGATATCAGTGCCAACGTGGAATAACGGTAATTTAACAGATAGGAAGATTTTTTGCCTTTAATAAACGGACCTTCGGTTGCAAAATCCAGTCCTATAATTCCGGCTTTTATTGTGTGTTCACGTTTCTCATTGTTGCCTGTCCGTATTCTCATATCAAAAACACCGGATAAAGCATTTCCAAATTCAGAAGGGAAAGCTCCTGTATAAAAATCCGAATTACCCAGCATATGTGAACTCAGGGCGGTTATACCTCCACCTCCAAAAGTTGAGACATTAGCAAAATGACTTGGATTGGGTATCTCAATGCCTTCCATTCTCCAGAGAAGTCCTTTTGGTGCATTTCCCCTTATTACAATTGCGTTTGAAGAAAGAGAGCCTGCAACACCTGCAAATGAAGAAGCAAGTCTTGAAGGATCATCGATGCCTCCGGCATAACGTGAAGCTTCCTCCATATTAAGTTGTCTTGAACTGACCATCGCCATCGGATTGATTGCATTTTCCTTATTTGAAGATGCTTTGATTTCCACCTCCTGAAGAGCGGTTGCAGTCTCCAACAGTTCAACTGTCAGGATTACTTCTTTACCGCTCTGAACCAAAACTTCATTTATTATTAAAGGTTCATAACCCAGATAACTTATTTTCAGATTATAGCGACCGGGTTTAATATCCTTTATCCTGAATTCGCCATTAATATCAGTTGTTATGCCAATGACCGGCTCCGTATCCATTATTGTAACAGTTGCTCCGGGTAAAGTTACCTGGGAATAAGCATCTCTAACAGTGCCTTTTATCGTTTGTAGCGCATTTTGCGCTGAAATGCATATGGAAAACAAGTGGAATAAGATTATGGCTTGTATCCGGGAATATCGATTCATATTTAATTTTTAATTTTGAACAAAGTTTAAAACAATCACTTATACCCGGTATCCTGATAAATCAGTATTTCATGACGGCAGAGATACGTAAGTTATACAAAGAATATTCTGAATTGCTTGACATGCAAAAGTTCAAGGCGGAAGAACTGGATTATCGGATTCTCGATTATCACCTGCCTTTACTTGAAAGCATTGATGTGGTTGATAATGGCTGCCTCTCGGTTTTTGACCTATACCAGAGAAAACATGTGTACTTTTCGCCCAAATACGAAACGATATTGGGTTGGGACTCTAAAAGAGCTGAAACCGATATGGAGTATACAAACAGCATGATCCATCCCGATGATCTTCCGGTGTTGTTCAGAGCCGGGATTTATTACATGTCACTGGGATTTTCAATGGATGATAAAAGGAAAAGCCGGGATTTTAAGACAATTTTCGATTACAGGGTTAAAGGCAGGAACGGAATTTATGTAAGAATTATAGAGCAGCAGGTACCCCTCGAATTTGATCCCTCGGGTAATGTATGGTTAGCGCTTAGCATGCTGGATCTTTCCCCTGAAAGGGATCTCAAAATGCCTTTTCGTGGAATGTTGAAAAATCAGCGAACCGGGGAGCTTTTTCGATTTCCACCGGATGGAGAATTGAGCAAATCGTCCAATTTAACAAATCGTGAAAAGGAAATACTTTCGTTGATTGCGGCAGGCCTGATAAGTAAGGAAATTGCAGATAAGTTATTTATTAGTGTAAACACTGTTAATACACACCGGCAGCGGATTATCGAAAAGCTTAATGTAAGCAACACTTACGAGGCCATAAGATATGCACATGAAAAAGGACTATTTTAAAATCAAACATCAAACCTCAATACTATGTCCAAAGAATACACCACAGATCTCTTGCTTGATTTCGGCAATGATGGAAAAACGCTGATTCCTGTTGTTACACAGGATATAAATTCGAAGGAAGTACTCATTCTGGCGTATGTGAACAAAGAAGCATTTGATGAATCACTAAAAAGCAGGTACGTTACTTTTTACAGCCGTAGCAGAAATGAGATCTGGAAAAAAGGATCCACTTCAGGCGATTTCTTACACCTGGAGGAAATCAGGGTTAACTGTGAACAAAATTCTTTGCTGTTTTT
>DATAEX010000184.1:0-4893 GCA_036257765.1 Bacteroidales bacterium | reverse complement strand
CATCATAGGCAAGAGCTTTTCCCCTGTCTACCTGTGCATCGAGTTCACGACTGATCTGAGAGGTCAGGGTGTCTGAGGGTACCTGTTCACCTGTATCTTTTCCAAAAACAAGCTGCTCGGTCGTATCTTTTCTGGCAATTCCAAAAACAGTTTTAATATCGGACACCAGCATATCCATATTGCCGGTAAAATATATGAATCCAAGCATACCAACCAACAAACCCAGCAGTATGACAGGAATTATCCATCGCCTGCTGCCAGGACGGGATATCTCTCTTGTAATTGGAACCTTTTTTTCTGTAATAGTGACCGGAGCTGTGACAGGAGGTTGAACAACTTTTTCAGCCGTATTTTGTGGTACTTCAACTTTGGGCATTTCAAACAAGCTGATCCTTTTAACCAATTCTTCTTCGGGTATGAAAGTTGTTTCTCCGGTTTTCTTTTTTGTAAGTGTACCTAGCCCTTCCAGTACAATTGGCTCATCATTTCCGAGTTTTTCTGCAATGCTTGTCTTGAATTCATCTATTGCCTGCAATGCTGCATCTTTATCCAATTTCAGCTTCCTGGTTAGATATCCTGTAAGCTGTCCGTCATCCGATTGTTGATGCCGGTCGAATCTCACCGTTATTCCGGGAGGCGTTAAAACACGAGTAACCTTATTCAGCTGGGCAGGCCGCTGTGCCATAACAAAGGCGCCCAATCCCGGAATCACGGCTTTCTGGTTTCGCAATAACAGGTCGCGGATAACAGGAATAATATTCATGTGGAAGAATTATTAGTTCCGATTAATAGTTGTCAAAATTAACAAAATATCAATGTATAAAAGTGCAGGACAATCCATGATACAATTTTACCCTGAAACAATTATTTTTGATTCCCGTAAAGATCTTAAACAAACCCCGTGTCAAAACCTATCCGAATAATACTTCTTGGCCCTAGAAATGTCGGAAAATCATCTGCAGGACATGTCATTGAGCAAAAAACCGGCTTAAAATTCATCGATATTGATGATCCTCTGGTAAAACAATACGGTCCTATACCTGAAATCGTTAAAGAGTATGGCTGGGAATGGTTCCGAAAAATAGAAACCCGCATTGTTGAAGATATAGTTAAGACCAATAAACAACAGGATATCATTATAGGACTTGGAGGGGGAACCGTTGCCCATGAATTTACAAAATGGCGTAAAAAAAACATCAGCATTCTCAACAACTTTAATCCGACTGCCAAAGTGCTTTTGATTCCATATCCCGATCACAGAAAAAATGCAGAAATACTGACAAAAAGGAGTCGTTCGGGATTTTCTGGAATAAGCACCAAACCGCCTTTGACCGATCTTGGACCCCTTGAAGAAACGTATTTTCTACTCCTGAAACGGTTCAACCATTATCTTGATTTCTCTACCGATTTAATTTATACACGTCAGATGGGCGTTTCTGATGTGGCTGACGCCATAATTGAGCGCTATCTGACAGGACTTATCAGGCTTAGAGCTTAACCGGGACACCCATATATAAGTCGATGATTTTTAATTTAAAAAGCAACTCATACTTGGCTTTCAACAGTTCAATCCTGGCATTTTCGAGTTTGAGAGCGGATTCATTAAAATCAAGAGTGCTGGCTGACCCGTTAAGTTGACGTTCCCTGACAAAATTAAATGACTCCTCGAACGCTTTAAGTGAGGTTTCTGATGCGTTGAATTTTTCAACCGCATTCAATGCTTCCATACAAATTTGCTGAATTTCTTTTTTCAGATTTTGTTTCACCATTTCCTGGGACAACCGGGACTCCATCAAACCCACCCTGGCCTGATCAATGTTTGATTCAATCTGCTTTTTATTGAACAGCGAACTGGTAAGATAAAGATTCAAAATGACAATCTGATCGTTACCTGATGACTGCGGATATGGGTAATCCAACGATGGATTTATAGGGTCATATTGCAATGAATTTCCTGTCATCCGGTTAAAACGTGAATAATATGCGGAACGAAGGGATAGTACCGGGTACCTGTCGGCCTTTGCCAGCGAAAGAGCTTTCTGTGCCCCTTTCACCCTGTAATCAGCTGAAATTACAGAGGGCATTTGATTCAAAGCTATCCTGTAAACTGAATCAGGACTGGGGATTGAAATATAAAAGGCCTCCAGTGGAGTTGGTTCTTCCACTTCAACATGTATTAAGCTATCCATGTCAATAATTTGGATGAGCTCAAGACGAGCCAGACGCAGGTGTGATTCTATCTCCACCTTTTTCTGAACTTCCAGCGCTTTTTGCGCCTCGAAATCGAGCAATTCCAGATTGCTTTTGGCTCCGATTTCGGTCATTTTTCGGATTTCCGCCATATGCAGGTCAATCAGTTGCATCTGAATATTGCTGCTTGCAAGGGCTTCTTTATAAAAGAGTATCTTCAGGTATGCCAGCGTTACAGAAATTGCTGTTTCCAATTCGAGCTGATCGTATGCAGCTTTACTACCCAGTAAATTGAATTCATTCATATGAACCATGTGGTTGTTTCTGAATCCGGCAAATAAAGTAAAATTGCTCGTCAGGCCTAAACTGGCATCCACATTATCGTGACTTTCCCATGAATCATTCTCCGTATTCCTTGTCCGGGCAAAAATGAAGTTATAGCCACCACCGGCTGACAGCGTAGGGTACATTTCATTTTTTGCCTGATTGTACCTGATGGTGGATTGCTCAATATTGAGGTTTTGTTTCTTTATGGCAAGATTATTCTCCAAAGCATATTGAATACAGGCATCCAGTGAAAGGCTTTCCTGAGCCTTTGCTACAGGTATCCACAATACTGCGATGATTAATAAAACACCTCTGATGAACCTATTCATATCTTAGTGAATCTATGGGATTTAAACGTGAAGCTTTCAGAGCGGGATAAAATCCAAAAAATATTCCTACTCCGGCTGAAAATATGAAAGAAAGCAAGATAATGTCATATCTCAAGACCATCAGGATATTGGTCGCCGTATTGCCAATCCATATGACTGCAAGTGCGAAAATTACGCCGAATATACCACCAAGAAGGCTTAGCACGATGGATTCGATCAGGAACTGAACCATGATGTCTGAAGCCCTGGCACCCACGGATAACCGGATGCCTATTTCGGAAGTTCTTTCTATAACTGAAACCAGCATAATGTTCATAATTCCAATGCCTCCCACAAGCAGCGATATGCTGGCGATTGCGGTCATCAGCAAGGTGAGAATTCTTGTAGTTCGTGTAATTGTCTGGGTGATTTCTGTCTGGCTGTGAATTTCGAAATCATCATCTTCTGTTTGGCCAATATGATGAGAGGATCTTAAAATCTCTCGAATTTCATTTTCAGTTCCTGTAAGATCCTGTCTTGAAACCGATCCGGCATATATCATATCAATATATCGCCCTCCTTTAAGCCGGTACAGTACAGTCGACCAGGGTGCAATGATAATATCATCCTGATCTTTCCCTGTACTTGATTGACCTTTTTCTTCAAGTACACCTACAACTTTAAATGGGATATTACGGATCCTCACCGTTTTACCTGTGGGATCATTATTTCCAAACAAAGCATCTGCAACGGTGGACCCCAGTAACAATACTTTCCGGTTCTGTCTTATATCATTTACGCTAAAATAATTACCGTATCTGACCTGCCAGTTTTTAATTAAAAAGAACTCTGTAGATGCACCCGTAATTTCAGAATTCCAGTTTTTATTGCCGGCGATGATCTGTCCTCCTGATTGAACTATCGGACTGACAAAACGGCTTAATCCGGATTGCTCCCGGATATTCTGTACATCTGTAATTGTAAACCGGTTATAGCTTCCGGCTCCCCGGTATACCCCGCCGGCATTGCTGCCGCCGGGAACAATAATGAGCACATTTGTTCCCAGGTCATTGATTTCCTTCTCGATTAAAGTCTGGGAACCTTTGCCTATAGCAGAAATAATAATCACAGCAGAAACCCCGAGAATAATACCTATGGCTGTTAACAGGCTTCTCAATCGGTTTTTAAGAACCGCACTGAAAGCTGTTTTCAGAAGCTTTTTAAATTCACGCCCGGAGATCAGTTTCAACATAATCAAATAGCAATTTTTTTGCACTCATCCCTTACCAGCACACCGTCGTGGAGTTCGATGATCCTTGATGCGTATTCCGAAAGGTATTTTTCATGTGTCACCAATATAACTGTAATTCCCTGCCGGTTTAGCATCTGCAGTAATTCCATGATCTCATCGGAGGTTATCGAATCAAGGTTTCCCGTAGGTTCATCTGCCAGGATGATTGATGGATTAATTACTAATGCTCTTGCAATGGCTACACGTTGTTGTTCACCACCTGATAGCTGTTGGGAAGTATGGTGAATCCTGTCAGCCAATCCAACTTTTTCAAGGGCTTTTAAGGCAGCGTCGCGGGGATTTGCTATGCGATTATTGCGGTCGTAGATAAGCGGAAGTTCTACGTTCTCCAGGGCGGATGTCCTTGGAAGCAGATTAAAGCCCTGAAAAATAAATCCGATCTGCTCATTCCGAATCGTGGCATATTCGTTCCGGTTTAAAGATCCGATAAGCTTACCATTGAGATAGTAAGATCCCGACGATGCACCGTCGAGGCATCCAATTATATTGAGAAGAGTTGATTTTCCTGATCCTGATGGTCCCATTACAGCAACAAACTCACCGCATTCCACTTCAAGACTGACATTATTTAATGCAGCAATTGAAGTTTCACCCATTTGATAAACTTTGCTTAAGTTAACAGTCTTAATTAATGTCGGCATATTCTTTCATCTGAGACTTCAGCCCGTTAATCACGGTCCGCCCGGAGGAGGTGGTGGGCCGCCTCCGTTAGGTTGACCGCTCATATTGATCAAATGGTTTCCGGTTTGTGTTTTC
>DATAEX010000178.1:0-7186 GCA_036257765.1 Bacteroidales bacterium | reverse complement strand
CACATCACAACCTTGTTCTTCGAGGCCGGCCGTCATTAATAATACTGAATGGCTATGAGACAATGATATTTTCAGGTTGCTGTTTTCCACAGAAGGCTTTCCATTGGCGGCCCACACTATTTTGACCTGATTTCCTATATCCGGTACTTCTCCGCTTAACGACTGAAATACCTCTTGTTCAATTTCATGCCGCTTATTGTTGTCGATTCTGTTGAATTCCTTATCGTGTTTATAAAGTTTATAATAGATTTTGTTGCTCAGATAAGACTCATATCGCGTAAATTCTGCCATCATTGCATCGCTGAAAACAGTTTCCATGGATGACAGTTGTTTGGCATCCGGATAATCGGGAGTCGATTCGACTGCCTTCACCTCATAACCTGAAATTCTTTCTATTATGCGGTCATCAGAAATAAACTCTACATCGCATATTGCACGATCCTCAGCCAGTTCTGTCAGTTTGCTGTAAACAATTCCACTCCTGTTCAGTTTGCGAACATCAAAAATATCCCAGCATTTGATGGCGACAGGAAGATATTTCTTTTTAGTCAGGTATAATTGCACCGACTGAAGAAGGACATCACGCAGCAGGGGGTTGCCGGCAATCATTGACGATCTTGATCCTTCATCATAACATTCGGTCGCCGGATCTCGCAGTTCGCTGCCGGTAGTAAAACCGGCCGATTCCTGATCGAGTATGAATACCTTGTCGATATGCTGAAACCTGGGACCCTGAAATAATAGCCAGCTATAAAGATCGGAAGATGGACTGATTTTAAGAAATTTATCCGGAGCTTCGATGATCCTTGAAATCTCCTCCTGTTGCTGATATATTACAAATTCCGCAGAAAAGTGAAATATTCTATAGTCAGAATCCTCTGTTGTTATCCCTGCAAAAATCCTCATCGCACTGTTCATCTGAGCGTACGGTTCCATAACCTTTGCAGATATACCAATCCCGATATCCCCTTGTTGAGGAACAACAATTGGCCTGTTTAGCGATATATTCTCAATTGTAAGCCGGCAGGGATTAATGATTCCGGCCAGGTAGCAAGATGCCTGTGCCATTGCCTCAAGTCCGAAAACGGTGGGAAACAACAATGATCCCGAATAATTATGGTCCTCAAGATAACGATCAGTTAAAGATGATAACCTGACCCTTACCGTAAGTTCTCTGCCCGGTTCAAAGGATCTGACATCTTTAATAAAGCGGTTTGATGTTATTTTCGGCTTGACCGTTTTCCAGGTGTCGAGTCCGCCCATCTTTGAAGATACAACGATCTGCTGATCATCATTCCCGTGGGATAGCCAAAAAATAAACTCATCAGTACCGGCAACAGGATCGATTGAACCAATGCCCATTTCGGAAAGCACTTTGTTGCTCCCCATTCTGGCTCCCATCCCAATTTCGTCCCAGATACTATAGGCGATTGTACGGATTTTGGTTTTTGAATTCCAGCCAAGTGTCCTTAAAAACAGATCCAGATTTTCATTTGAAAACGCATACCAGCTGTTTCCCGGCATACCCGTGACTCCGATTATGGATGTGAGGGCAATGAAATATCTGACATCGCAATCTTTCAAAGAAGAGCTAAGATTAAAGAATCCTGTCATTTTAGGGGCTATTTCCGCCAACGCCTCCTCATAAGTAACCTTTTCAGCTTTTCGTGGAATATTTTTACCTGCACCATGAAAAACAGCGGTGATCGTTCCAAAATCGTGAATGATATTCCGGACTGTTTCATTTACAGCATTACCATCTGTTATGTCGCACTGATAATAATTTACCTGCAGGCTTTCTTTTTTATATCTTTCAAGCACAGCTTCAATTTCACTGTTTAGTGACGAGCTTCCCACGAGTGCAGTCTTACACCGTGATTTCTTTGAGAGCGTAAACATGCATTCGGCAGTAATTCCCCTTGCACCGCCTGTGGCAATAACTACATCATCAGATCCGGGACTGTCCTGGATTTCGTCTACACTTTCATGTGGTAAGAATTGATATTCCATTTTCCTTCTAATACCAGACATATCATATCCGGCCACGTCAAATGCCATCTCACTCAAAAACTCCTGCATGACAGCCATTGCAGCCGTTTCAGGCGACATTTCTTTGTCGGTTTCGACCACTCTTATTTTCAGTCCGGGTATTTCATGATGAATACTCGCCGCAAAAGAAACCACACCGGCACAGGTTGAACGGCTTTTTGTTTTATTTTTCAGGAACATGCCATCATTGAATTGCAGAAAGCCGAGCATTGACATTTCATTGAGAAGGGGGGTAGCACAGGATAGCAGCCGGATAGTTTTCTGGATACTATCGACATTCAGGTTATCATCAGGAATAAGCATAAGTATGCAGCAATTCTCAAATGATGACAGCAAATGCAGATCGCTTCCCGGTATCGATTTAATTCTGATTGTTGCATGTTCCAAAGTCTTGACCAGTTTCGAAGCCTGATCTGCTTTGTCATCCGCATGAACTATTATCAAGGATTTATCTTTCCAGAATTCTCTGAAGTTTTGCTCATCGATGTTAAGAGGTTCTTCCTTTAATAAAACCGAATATGAATTTGTCCATGAGGTTGTAAAATTTTCTTCGGTCTGATTATTAGTGTCTTTCGGAACAGTTGATTCGCTAAACTCCTTGATGATATCGTCGATTTTTGCATTAGCTAATCCCGTAGGGCTGCTCTTTTTTTGGTTGCCGAATTTCTTTATTAAATGTGATATGAATGCACCAGCCTTGATGCTGTCCATATTCAGATCATCCAGAAGTTTATGTTCTCTGGAAAGCGCTTCACGCGGGAAACCGGTTCTCTTCGCAAGCTCCTGGTATACCTCGTCAATAATCCCGGCAGAATGGTTATCTGTATTATTGTCCTGCATTTTTACTGCCTCAGATTGCCCCGGTTCCAAAATTTTCAGGAAAACGTCAATTATTTCGCTCAATGAGGAATTTGAAAGGATGGTTGCGTTTACCTTTCCTGTTAGGCCCAAAATTCTGGCCATACCATTTATCAGGGATGCTGATTTGATGCTATCCAGGTTAAGATCGTCGAGCAACCGCATCTTAACATTCAGCATTTTAGTATCAAAACCGGTCATTTCCTGTATTTTGCGGTATAACAGTTCGCTAACTTCTGAATTACCACGGATGTTGGATGACTTTACAGGAACCTTTTCTTCAGTGATTACCGGTAATACTTCCTTCTTGATTTCCGATTCCTGAATTTTTGAGAAATACCTGAAATCCGTGTCAATTACTTCCCGTATAAAATCGCTCCGCACCTTCAGATAATTATTGAATTCACTTCCTTTATTCAAATTCATTCCATCCATGAAGGATGGTAGCTGGATAGATGGATTGGTTTCAATTTCCGGGAAAGGCCTTTCAAGGGGATTCACAATAAAGTTTTTCTGACTGGCCTTTATAAAGGGACGGACTAACCGGTTTTTATAAATTTCCTCTACATTAATGTCGCATCCTGATACAAAAAGATTACCCAGTAAAACATTAAGCGCCAGATCATCCTCCGCAACCGGTTCAACCGGAAGTACCCGGGTATTGTCTGCAATGCTTGAAATCAGTCCGGTTAACACCTTTCCGGGTCCTATTTCAAGGATTATGTCACATTGTCGCCTTAATGCCAGAACGGCGCTGATAAAGTCCACTTTGCTCACAGCCTGACCGGAAAAATAGGCATTCAGGTCAATGTTTTCCGGTACAGGATTTCCGTTAACGCTGCTGACCAAAACTATTCCGGGGATTTTTTCCTTTTTTTCTTTCAGTACCTGATAACCCTCCAGATCATTTGCCACATCGGCAATTAGTTTTGAGTGAAATGCGGCTGAAACGGGCAGTTCAATTGCCCCTACCTGATCTTCCTGGGCTAATTGAATGACCTGTTTTATGACGGATGAGTCACCACTAACCACGGTTTGCTCAGGTGCGTTGATGTTGGCAATAGTAACGTAACCTTCTGCCCTATTTATATATTTCTCAGCCTTATCGGCAGAACACTGAAGACTAGCCATGCTTCCTGAACCATTTCTGGCCATTGATTTTCCCCTGAAGACCGAAAACTTAAGCAATGAATCAAAATCCAATAGTCCTGCAACGTAAAAGGCTGTCAATTCCCCGAGACTATGACCTGAAACACAATTGATGCGGACACCCAACCGCTTTAAGTATTCAAGCCAAATAATCGATGCCAGGGTAATTGCAGGCTGTGCAACATTTGTTTGCTTTAATTCCGATTGCCACTTCAAAAGTTGATCCTTGTCGATTGCCCGTTCCGTATCCCGGAATATTAAGGATATTATATTTCCTGCATCTTCTTTCAAAAACAAATCATTGGCCGACTCAATAATTTCCTTTGCCCAGTCGTACCTTTCAACAAGCTTACGGGCCATATTAATCTTCTGAGAACCCTGTCCGGGAAATACTGCACCCAGTCTGACGTTTTCATTCCTGAAGCCGGCTGTCAGGGTATCAGATTCCAAAACAACAGATCCGGATCCATCCCAGTCATTGAGTTTGTCAATCAGCTGCCTGATTTTTCGCTGAAGTTCAACCGGAGTCTCAGCAATAACGGCCGCCCTGAGTTTTAGGTTTAAATTGACCATGCTATTTTGCATAAAAGCAAGGTCCGTCATTTCTGCATAACTTATACCACTGGCATTTTTCTCTGCACTGATAAGATTTTCAATCAGATCATCTTTATCTGAGGCTGCAAACAGGAATAACTCACAGGTCTGATTGGAAACGATGAGCTTCTTCTCTTCGATCGGCGTCTGCAATCTCGTAAAAGGTTCGCTTCCGGAATGGAGGATAACATGACTGTTTATTCCACCGAAACCCATAGCGGACACTCCTGCGTACAAAGTGTCTGAGGGATCTTTAACCTGACCGTGCATTAAAGGATACAGAACCTGAGCCTTATCATTAAAAACAGGATTCGGCTCTTTGACATTTGCCGTGGGAGGCACAACACGCCTGTTTAGTGCCATGGTTGTCTTAATGAATGCACCTATTCCGGCTGCAGCTTTAGTATGACCCACGATTGATTTAAAGGAAGTAACGCCGCAATTCCTCAGAGGCATATTTTCATAGGAGTTAAGCGCCTTCGAGATAGCCTCAAGTTCGACCCTGTCGCCAACTGTAGTACCAGTCCCATGACCTTCGATGAAACTCAGTTTTAGCGGACTGATTCCGGCTTTTTGACGGGCGCGGATAAGCGCTCTCGATTGACCGTCGACACTGGGTGCCGTTATGCCTCCTTTCCCGTCTGAGGATATTCCCCATCCGTCAATCACCGCATAAATGGGATTGTTATCTTTAATTGCGTCCTCAAGTCTTTTTAATATAACCATTCCACAGCCCTCACCAGGCAAAAATCCCCTCCCATTTTTATCATATACCCGCATTTCATCGGTTGTCAATGCGCCGGTTTTGGCAAAACCAATCAGTTCAAAGGTATCGAGGCTTATATCCACACCTCCGGCAATAACCATATCCATTTGGTGCAGTTGAAGGAAATTGGCAGCTGTAACTATGGCCAATAAAGATGAGGAGCACGCTCCGTCGACGATATATCCGCCGCCATGAATATCGAGAAAATTACAAATGCGACCGGCTATGGTATTGGCAAGCCCACCGGCAAGAGTATCTTCGGTCACGGGATGAAAAACCGATTTATAGTATGCTTCCATTGTGGTTTCCAGTTCACCGATCATACCTGTTAAGCCTTTTCTGCGGGCGGATTCCCGTAGCGTTTTTCTTACAAAAGGCCACCGAAGGAGCATCTGATTTGATCGAGTGAACTCCCCCGTAAGTGTATTACCGAGAATAACACCGGTCTTCTCTGAAGGCAAATTATTCCGGTTAAATCCGGCATCATGAATAGCCTGTAAAGCGGTGTCCAGAGCGAGCCAGTGAACAATATCGGTGCTTTCAAAAGTTTGCTTTGGTATTTTTTTCTCAAGCCAGTTAAAGTCATAACCATCAATGACTGCAGCCTTGTTCTGATAAGTTTTGTTTAATGCAAGAGGATCAGGATCGTAATATTCACGATTAGGGAGGCGCACGTCTGGCATTTCCCTGAACTGACGCCTTCTGGCCAGAATGTTTTCCCATAGTTGAAGTGGAGAATTTGCACCTGGATAGATACTTCCGAGACCGATAACTGCTATTTCGCAGTCTGCTTGTGGTTTGTTAGTTTTGCTCATATAACTGAAATATTTAAATTAACTTAGATTCAGACCACAATTTTTCCAAAACACGTTCACTGCCAAACGTGTGTCAATCAAGGAGACATAATATTTATCTCCGGATATAGCATCCCAAGCGTGAGATCGTGAAAATCTCACGGTTGAAAATTACTGGCGTAGGGGTTGGTTAAACAAGGTGGTAATACCAGCTAAGAGATCGTGACATCATTTACTTCCACATTGGATGAAGCACCTATCCATTTTTGTGCTTCTTCCAGGGTAGTGAATGCTTTAATCTGAAAACTATTATCAGTTCTCTTATTGGTAAAATCCGCATAAAATTTGACCGCCACTTTACCAAACACACTTTCCGGCAACACAAATGCGACTTTCTTTGCCCCGAAACGATATGCCCTGTCATTTACATTTGTGTTAAGCCACATGAGATCGTCAGGTTTAACAACCTTCAGAAGTCTTGCATCATTGATCCATCCCAGGTTAGGCATGGTCTTGATTTTCTCCTCCATAAAGTCCATACCGGTAATAAACGGTTTCCTCCATGTGTCACCGGCTAAAAACTTCAGTGGTTTCCAAATAATGCATGGGATTTCTGGTAAAAATTCCAGTTTAACATTAGAATCTTCAAGTATTACCATTGATAAGGTTAATAGTTTGTTTTTTGAAATACATAACATTATTGCACTATTCCAAAAATAATAATTTTCTGATTTTTAAACACTCAAAGCCGGAAATTTTGTAAACAATACAAGACGATCCTGATTTGTTTTTTCAGGACACTAGTAAATTGTTAGCGAGAATCAGAATCAATGGTTGGTATTGAGAAGTAAAAAATATCAGGCATTAATAGTTGATCAGAATATTTTTAAATTATTTTGACAATATCAAAATCAGGTATATATTTGCACTCCCTTAACAAACGATTTGGGAGCTTAGCTCAGTTGGTTCAGAGCAT
>DATAEX010000177.1:0-8780 GCA_036257765.1 Bacteroidales bacterium | reverse complement strand
GTATTTTTGGCCGGAAACCGGTCATCCCCTGATATTAACGATTGCAGACCACCCTCAGGTACAAATTTCTCATACCGGGGGTTCTCAGCAATAAATGCCATTAATTCAGCCGTAAGAAGCGGATCCAGATTACCTTCGAGGTAATCGAGAAGATATTCTTCGAAATTATTGCGGTTAATTGTCATCATCTTCTATATTACCGATTCAATACTACCTATATAATTTTTCAGGAACATTCTGCCCCTGAAAATATAAACTTTGACCTGCGACTCGGTAAGTCCTGTAATACTTGCAATTTCATCATAAGAATAGCCTTCATAATCACGAAGCATAATCACGCTCCGCTGGTCCTCAGGCAACCTGGAAACTGCATTCTCAATAAGCTGGGCCAGTCCGGGATTTCCGGCCTCCCGGATCTGCATATCATGCTTCTCAGGTTCAAACGATGTATTTCTTCTTTCCTTCCGGATCATGTCGATCATGGTATGATAAGCCGTAGTAAATAGATACGATTTGACTTTTGATGCGGAAACTTCATCAATTTTCAGCCAAAGTTTTTCATAGGTATCCTGAACAACGTCTCTGGCTTTATCCTGACATTTGAGATTTTTAAGGATAAACCGATAAATACCGTCAGAGTGATCGTCTACACTTTTATTGTATTCGGCGACAGTCATTAATGATCCGGATTTCGGGAGTATGACGGTTGAAGTGCAATAAAGTTACACGATAATTTATTTTTTGTTCAAATAAGGAGAGTTAAGGGCTAAAGATTAAAGGGGCTGACACTATTCTTTCTGCGCTTCAGCGCCACCGACGATTTCGAGTATTTCTCTCGTGATGGAAGCCTGGCGTGCCTTGTTATAGTTGAGTTCAAGCTCACGGATCAATTCCGTTGCATTGTCGGTTGCTTTATGCATTGCCGTCATTCTGGCTCCGTGTTCTGCAGCATTTGATTCCAGCAGTGAACGGAAAAACTGAACGCGTAAGGTATACGGTATCATTTCATTAATGATTTCCGTATTGGATGGTTCCAGGATGTATTCCGTGGGTGATTCGAATTTATCTTCAGATTCGGGATCGGGAAGGAGAGGCAAAAGAAATTCCTCTGTCACATCCTGAACTGCAGCATTTTTGAATTGGTTGTAAATGATCTTGATGATTCCGTATTTTTGCTGTACGAAATCATTTATAAGCTGATTGGCAACATCTGTGGATTTGTCAAAAGTAAGCTTATCAAATAATTGATGATAAGTTGCAGTTACCTTGTAATTCCTGGTTTTAAGCTGATCTGCACCTTTTTTCCCAATAGCAATGAGATCTACCTTTCCATTTCGCCAGGCTTCGGGGTATTGTTCATTGATAACCTGAATGGTCCTTTTAACGATATTTGAATTAAAAGCGCCGCAAAGTCCCCTGTTCGAAGTGATTACCACAAGAAGTATCTTACCTGCATCAGTGGAACGTGTAAAAACACTTTCATGCTTTTCATCCATTCCGCTGCTTACTTTCTTCAGAATCTCATGAAGCTTGTAATAAAACGGCCTCAGCTGAAAAATAGCATCCTGTGCTTTACGGAGTTTGGCAGCCGATACCATCTTCATGGCGCTGGTTATCTGCCTGGTCGACTTAACCGAGTTGAGCCTTATCCGTATTTCTTTTAGATTAGCCATAATGCTTAGAATATCCCTTTAGGTGAGCCTGTCAACGATTTCTTTTGCGATGTCGGTGAGGCCTTTTTCAGCTTCCTCGGTTAATTTTCCTTCTTTTAAGGTGTTCAGAATGTTCTTATGCTTTAGCTCTAGTAAATCAAGGAATTCCGTTTCAAATTCCTTTATTTTCTCAATCGGCAAACCTGCCAGCAAACCACGGGTTCCGCAGAAAATAATTGCAATTTGCTTTTCAACCGGCATTGGAGAATGAAGCGGCTGCTTAAGAATTTCCACGTTTTTGGATCCCTTATCCAGAACGGCAAGTGTAGCAGCATCAAGGTCGGATCCGAATTTTGAAAATGCTTCAAGTTCACGGAATTGTGCCTGATCGAGCTTAAGAGTACCGGCAACACGTCGCATGGACCTTACCTGTGCCGAGCCACCCACACGGGATACAGAGATCCCCACGTTTATGGCAGGACGAATACCTGAATTGAACAGATTGGTCTCAAGAAAAATTTGTCCGTCTGTAATTGAGATAACGTTTGTCGGAATGTAAGCTGAAACGTCACCAGCCTGTGTTTCGATAATCGGCAAAGCGGTGAGTGATCCGCCGCCTTTTACAATTGGCTTTATTGAATCGGGCAAATCATTCATATTGGCTGCAATGTCGTCACTATTGATGATTTTGGCAGCGCGTTCAAGCAAACGGGAGTGCAGGTAAAATACATCTCCGGGATATGCTTCACGTCCGGGAGGCCGGCGAAGCAAAAGCGACACCTCACGGTATGATACGGCCTGTTTTGAAAGGTCGTCATAAACAATTAGTGCCGGACGGCCTGTATCCCTGAAATATTCTCCGATAGCACAGCCTGCGAAAGGTGCATAGAACTGTAAGGCTGCCGGATCGGAAGCAGTTGCAGATACAATAACCGTATAAGGCATCGCACCATACGCTTCAAGCGTTTTGGCTATATTGGCTACTGTCGATCCTTTCTGACCTATAGCTACATAAATACAATAAACCGGTTCGCATCGATCATAGAATTCCTTCTGGTTAATGATGGTATCAATGGCTATACTGGATTTACCGGTTTGCCTGTCACCGATAATAAGTTCGCGCTGACCGCGGCCTATCGGAATCATAGCGTCGATAGCCTTTATACCAGTCTGAAGTGGTTCAATAACCGGACGGCGGAAAATTACACCCGGAGCCTTTCTTTCAAAAGGCATTTCGTAAGTTTTGCCTTCAATCGGTCCTTTCCCATCAATGGGTTCGCCCAAAGTGTTGATGATCCTGCCGAGCATCCCCTCACTTACATTAAGGGATGCGATTCTTCGGCTACGTTTTACCGTATCCCCTTCTTTTACCTTATCGGTAGCACCGAGAAGAACGGCTCCCACGTTATCTTCTTCAAGGTTCAGCACAATTCCGCGAACACCGTTTTCAAACTCTATGAGTTCATTTGAGCAGACGTTCGACATGCCGTAAATCCTGGCGATACCGTCCCCTACCTGAAGTACGGTTCCGATCTCGTCAAACTGTGCCCTTGTGTCAATGCCCTGTAGCTGTTGTTTTAATACCTTTGATACTTCTGATGGTTTAAGCGCCGACATGTTATTTTAAATATTTTAGAAATTTCAGGAATGAGAATTGATTAAGGAATTTTTAATTCTTTCAAGTTTATTGGATATACTGGCATCTATCTGCTGATCGCCGACGCGGAGTATAAAGCCGCCGATAAGTTTCTCATCAACAAGTTCGTTCAGCTCCACTTTTGCACTGAACCGCTTGTGGATGAAATTAAGAATAGTTTTGCGAAGGGTTTCATTAAGGGGGATGGCTGTTACAAGTTCAGCCTGCTGTATTCCTTCTTCCGATTGCAATAGACTCAGAAAATACCTGGAAATACCCTCAAGGTATTCTTCGCGACGGCGTTCCAGAACGATTTTTAAAAAGGATAAGGTTACCGGCAGGAAAGTACTCCCGAATGTATCTTCGAACAACTTTATCTTTTCAGAGACCTTGATCACCGGACTTTTTAACATCATGTTTAACTCCGGAACCTCCCGGATACATTGATGCAGCACTTGCATGTCGTTTTTCAGGCCTTCAAATGCCTTGCCTTCCCTGGCGAGTGAAAATAGTGCTTTTGCGTAGCGGACCGTTATTTTACTTTCATTCATCAGTTAAGCTTTGCCTCTACAATTGATTTATCAATGAGCTCTCTTTGCTTTTCAGTGTCTGCCAGTTCATGCATAAGGATCTTTTCTGAAATGGAAACCGAAAGTTCAGCAACCTGTCTTTTAATGTCCTGTATGGCAGCCGCCCTTTCATTTTTTATCGCGTTCCGTGCGTCTTCAATCATTTTGTGGCCTTCCTTTTTAGCCTGTTCACGGGCGTCATTAAGCAGCGATTCTTTTAATGCTCGTGCTTCCTGCACAATCTTATCCCTTTCAGCTTTGGCTTCAGCAATCAGTTTTTCTCTTTCAGTATGGAGAAGGGATACGTCTCTTTTGGCAATCTCAGCAGCCTGCAATGCCTGCGCTATATTGTTGTCGCGTTCTTTCAGACCGTTCAACAAAGGTTTCCAGGCGAATTTGGCAAGAATCAGGAAAGTAATCGAAAAGCCAATAAACGCCCAGATTATCGTACCGGTTTCGGGAATCAGTAAATCCATATCGTTATTTTTTACTTTTTCAACTTAAACCGGGAACGCACCAATCGTGCGCTTCCCGGTAAATCATTCCTTAGTCCAATACAACAGCCAGAAGGCTGATGATTACACCAAAGAGAGCAACTCCTTCGATAAGAGCTGCTGCAACAATCATGTTGGCACGAATGTCGCCTGAAGCTTCAGGCTGGCGGGCAATGGCTTCCATGGCGCTACCGCCGATCCGGCCAATTCCAAATCCAGCTCCGAGAGCTGCCAGACCGGCACCAATGGCACCGCCCAGCTTTGCCAAACCGGCTCCTACAGTGGCTCCGGCTGCAACCTGTAAAATAGTATTCAACATAGGATCTATAAAAATTAAATTAAAACTACTGTTTAAGCATGTTCATGTGCTTCATGGTGTTCCTCAACTGCAAGCCCGAAATATATCGATGACAGGAATGTAAATACGAAAGCCTGGATAAACGCTACCAGCAATTCAAGGAAAGTCATGAACACATTAAATAAAATCGACACGATTGATACTCCGTATCCGAGTCCCGGTGACATTTCACCGAAAATATAGATCAGGCTTATAAAGCCCATGGCTATTATATGACCTGCAGTGATATTCGCAAAAAGTCGGACCATCAGTACGAATGGTTTAGTAAACATACCGATTACTTCAACGAGCGGAATAATAGGCAGCGGAGGCAACTTAAGCCAAGCAGGCACACCGGGTGTGTTCACTATGTGTTTCCAGTAACTTTTATTTCCGCTGAAGGCGGTAATTACAAAAGTAAACAGGGCCAGGACCATTGTTACAGCGATATTCCCCGTGAGGTTTGCACCGCCGGGAGGAATGGGGATCAGGCCCAGCATATTATTTATCCAGATAAAGAAGAACAGGGTAAGAAGGAATGGCATGTACCGTTCATATTTAGGGCCTATCGAAGGTTTTATCACATCATCGCGCAGAAATGTTACGATAGGTTCAACGAACGACTGGAGTCCTCTGGGAGCGCTGATGGGATTTTCGCGATATCTCTTACCCACCGACAGAAAAATCAAGAGAATAATGACAATGCTACATAGCATTGAGGCGACATTTTTTGTTATTGACAGATCAAGCGGCTTTGAACCATCCTCTTCCAGTATTTTACCCTTATTTTCGCCGGATGTTTCCAATCGGAAGCCCTTGTATGAAGCGTGGCCATGCTCAAATCTTCCTGACATAAAAATGTGAAAGCCGCTGTTTTTACTATAAAGAATTATCGGAAGCGGTATTGAGATATGCTTTTTGCCTATGGAAAGAATATGCCAGTCGTGAGCATCCTTGATATGATCGAACATGAAATCGCCGGGATTGAAACCCCCGGTCTCTTCCTCATGAGTTGCTGATTCGTGCTGATTTTCGTGCGTGTTTTTTTCCGGTACCTCCTCCGAAACTGCTGCAAAAGAATTTAAATTCCGGCTAAGAAGCAATAATGAAATTATCAACAGGAACCTGCAAATCTTACTGTACATACGCCAAAAAATGAAGCCATAAATATAGAAAACTAATTCGAGAACTAGTCGGGCAAATCGCTAATTTCTTTCCTGCGCTTTATCAGTGAAAGCATTACAAGTAAATCATAAACGGTGTATGCGACATATATAACTGAAAGAGTAATTGCAAAGGGGATGGCTGTCTTTGGAGAGGCCAGCATGTATACAAGGATAAGAATAAAGTAAACGATAAGTTTCACGGCTGTTGAAGCCATAAAATTCCGGATAAACCGGTTATGTGATCTATTGAGCGAACTGTGGAAAAACGCAAAGAAACCTGAATTAACGGCGAAGAAAAACAGAATAAGAACAGGAAAGAACCAAAAATAATAGTCTTCAAAGAATAATCTGAAAACAAGAAAACCTGCAACGAGTAAGGCCAGCGAAAGAATAATCAAACCCACAAGTGTTTTTTTAAGTGCCTTATTCATATCATTTATTTCATTCGTATGAAGTCCTTAATACCATAGTACATGGCACCTCCGGTAGCCAAAAGCGATAATACAACAGTGAAAATGGGAAATTTTAAGTTAAGCCAGTCGTCCAGTTTGATGCCTCCAAAAACCCCCACGAGTATGATGGCAATCATTTGAAAGGCAAGGCTTGAATACTTAGCGTAATTACTTAGGCCTTTTGATATCTTCTGCTGGTCGTTCGGTTTCTTTTCCGGCATATGATGCGGTTGTTTCTGCGGTCATGCTGCAATTACCACTGAATTTTGCACCTGGTTCAATGGCCAGTCTTCTGGTTATGATGTCGCCGGTAAATGTGCAGGTTGATTTTAGAGTAAGAAGTTCGGAAACAGATATCTTACCATCGACTTTCCCTTCTACCACTGAATTTTTGCATTCTATTTCTCCCTTTACCGAACCCGTTTCACCAATAACCACTTTCCCTTTTGTTTTGAGATTGCCGGTTAACACTCCGTCAAAACGAATATCACTGTTAGTGGAAACATCACCATTGATTTCGGTACCGGTGCCGATCTGGTTGATTACGTTGTTTTCGGTTTCAATTATTTTTGCCATCCCCTGATAATTTAAAAATTGCAGAATGCCGCTTAAAACGACATGATTATTAACTCACTTTAAAACAAAGATAAACATTACATAATAATATAATACTTACGTATTATTATTTTGTAAAGTTTGGAAGGATGGGTTACGTCTTATGTAGTCAAGGGTTAACGGAAATTCCCGGAAATTATTTTGGGTTATAAGCCCATTTAAGGTAAACAGCACCCCAGGTAAAGCCTGCACCGAAAGAAGAAAGAATTATGTTGTCACCTTTTTTAAGCTGTTTTTCATAATCCCATAAACACAAAGGTATTGTTGCAGCCGTTGTATTACCGAATTTATGAATGTTGATCATCACCTGTTCCTTGCTGATCTCCATTCTTCTGGCAACGGCCTCGATAATACGCATATTTGCCTGATGCGGCACCAGATAGCGAATATCGTCATGTACCAGATTATTTCGATGCATTATTTCAACTGAAACATCCGACATTTTGGAAACAGCCATTTTAAACACGGCTTGCCCTTCCTGGAAAATAACATGCTGACGGGCGTCAATGGTAGCATGTGTAGGTGGATGAAGAGATCCGCCGGCATGCATATGCAAATGTTTTGCGCCTGAACCATCTACGGCAAGTATGGAATCGATAATGGCGTTATTTCCTGTTGTAGGTTCAAGAAGAACCGCAGCTGCAGCATCACCGAATAACGGGCAGGTGCTCCGGTCTTCATAATCGACAATTGCCGACATCATATCTGCGCCAACAACAATTACCTTATTATAGGCACCGGATTCAATAAATCTTCTGGCTGTCTCAATTGCAAAAACGAAACCTGAACAGGCCGCCTGGAGATCAAAACTAAACGCATTGGCAAGACCTGCTTTTTCATTTATCAGATTGCCTGTAGCCGGGAAATGCATATCACCCGTAATTGTCGCACATATCAGGAGCTGAATATCGAGTGGATCGGTGCCGGTCTTTTCAAGCAGGTCCTTCACGGCTTTGGCGCCCATAAATGAAGTGGCCTTACCTTTCTCCTTGAGAATTCTTCTTTCTTTGATGCCGATACGCTGCATGATCCATTCATCGCTGGTATCAACCATTCGGCTTAATTCATCATTATTAAGAATATATGACGGTATATATGCACCGACTCCTGTAATAGCTGCTTTTATTCGGGACATTCTTTAAATGCTTCTTTAATTTTTTCGCATAAGTTGCCTTTGATAACTTCTGCGGTGTGTAAAATCAGGTTTTTAATTGCTATATCATTTGAAATGCCATGTGCAATAAGCACTGGCGCATTAATACCCAGAACAGGGGTACCGCCGTAATTTACAAAATTGAATTTTTCAAAAAACTCATCAATAATTTTACGCTTCCTGATCATGCTGTAAAATGCTTCGGCTTCCTTAAGCATCACATTGCCCACAAAGCCGTCACATGCTATTACATCGGCTTTATCAGCAAATAAATCGTTGCCTTCAACATTTCCGATAAAATTAAAGAATGTCGAATCCTTCATTAATTGAAATGCAGCTTTAGTAACGAGATTTCCTTTACCTTCTTCTTCACCAATGTTCAGAAGGCCAACCCGGGGAGATCTGATTCCAAGTACGCAATGGGCATAAATACTTCCAAGGATGGCGTATTGATTAAGTTCTTCCTGCTCGCAATCAGGGTTTAAACCGACATCCAGAAGCACCAGGGGGAACTCTCCGGTCCGTGGAACTGTGGCAGGGATGCAGGGGCGGATTATTCCGGGTATCGACTTAATAACCTGCATGGCCCCAACCATCATGGCGCCTGTGTTTCCGGCGCTCGCAAAACCGTCAATATTACCATGAGCCAGTAACTTAAATCCCTTTACAACACTGGCTCCGGGTTTTTGCATAAATGCGCGTGCCG
>DATAEX010000176.1:0-5925 GCA_036257765.1 Bacteroidales bacterium | reverse complement strand
CAAGCGATTTCCTGTAATTGATCGCATTGAACGAAGTATTGACAGCTGTTGTTTTTGCAGAAGAAACTTTAGCATCAGGGCCCAGCAGTTCACCATTGTCAAGCTGCAACGAAACAGAGGAGGGAGCAATGATCAGCTGCCCGTTATGCTGAACCGACCAGAGCATTTTTGCACCGGCTTCCACTTTCAGAATAATGGTTCCATCTGGTGACTTTACTTCATATGTTTTTGATTTTTGGGCACTGGTCAGAAAAGGGCAAAGAATCATTAAAACAGAGAGCGCTAAGAATTTCTTCATGATTTGGAATTATTTATTATTTGTGAGAGTTATAAATGCAGCCGGAGGAATGACTAATTCAGCAGTTCCTTCAGTAACAGGAATCGATCCGGTTTTTGTCATTCCGTTTTTTTCATCAGTGACATATATATCTAACGATTTAATATCAGCCGGAAATCCTTTGATCAAAGCTTTACGCGATGCCCCGTTATTTACCAAATGAAGGGCATACTGGCCTGATGCAATATTTCCAAAGGCAGCGCAATTTACAAATTCATTATTACATGTAAAAGGCAGGAAGAAAGAACCTGCAGGTGTAGATGCCAGTTGCCTGAGGTTCCAGAATCTTCTTGTAGGTTTTAAAGGCCCGGTGGTTCCGAATATTCCGTTTCCGGTCAGAGGCGAATAATCCGAAGTAAGCTGCCATTGCAAAATTGAAAGAGGCTGACAGAATGAACAAAGTCGCATATACAGGTTGATCTCATTCAATGCAAAACTCTGTTCGGAAAAAATTTCAGGATAATTCCAGGCTGCTGCATCTGTGCTTCCTTCGGCAATTATCAGGGGGAGATTCATTTTTCTGGCAGCGCCTGCCCACTTTTGAAGCGTCGCGTCATCGCAGCCCCGCCATGAATGAAAAGATACTGCGCCGATATATTTATGGGTGGAAGCATCTTCCATAGCTGGCAAAATAAAATCAAAGGTTGTGGCGTCAGAATTATCTCCGAGCAACAATTTGGTCGCAATTCCCCGTGATGCAAAATAAGAGCCAATGGCTTTTATAAATTCGGCATGTTCTTTTCCGGTATGCCTCACATTAATGCCAAGATCGGATTCATTGAAAGAGAACAGGGCCGGTTCAACACCATAGTGTTGTTTCAGATAAACCAGGTAGTCGGCTAAAGATTTGTATACCTGTTGTAATTTTTCAGGGTTCAGCTGGTATCCAAAAACTCCTTTCGGCCTGTTTACGAAAGCATCCTGCGGATCGCCCAGAATAGCCCATGCCGGCGCAGCCCAGTCGCTTATAATGACAGGCATCCCAATTTGCGTTAGCTTTCTTGCCATTTCCATCGATTGCCTGACATGTTCATGCAGATTACCACCTTCGGCAGCCTTTATCGGATCGGTGTTTTCTTCAGGATGCCAGAGCTGCCAGGGCATTTCCACTCTTCCCCAGGCCACCCGCATATTGTCGAGGCAATATTGAATGACTTCAGGGTCAAGCTGTGGATTTTGCAACCTGAAGTTGCCGCCGAAACCGTCAAAGCGTGCCCCGGGATTGCGTGGATTTACTATTATTTCTACCGGAGCATCATCTATTTTACCGCCGGTATTTATAGTAAATGTCACTCCCAGTTCCTGACGTCGTGAAATCCTCGATCCGGTAACCGGAATATAAATTTCTGCTGAAGTGTCCGAATTCTTCAGATATACGTTGAGTTCATCGTCAAAAGTAATTTTGAAATTGCGCAAAGGCGATTCCGCGATGATTTCATTGGCCTTTACGAGCATCGGAATGTTATTCTTCTGAGGTTTGATATCGCTGGCGGTTAGGGTTGAAACCACCACTCCCGATTTCTTTAGTGTCATTTTCGAGCTCTTAAAGTAGCGGCCCGGAAGCTCAACACAAAAAAACAGGCCTTCCAGAACTGTATCTCTCTCAGGAGTTACAACAAGGGATATAACCGCACTTCCTTTTCCGTTTTCCTTAACAGTTTGTGTAAAACCGCAATGGGCAATGGACGAAGTAACAATTTGCAGGTTACCTTCACGATCATATTTGGTAACGTGCCTTTCCTTGCCCGTAGCATCCTGTTTGGTCCATCCTTTTCCGACAGCCCTGATGCTTGTCTCGAACTCCATTAACTGCCCTTCCACTCGGATACCTGTAATATTACTCCATGCCATGACCTCAGTCTGGGCTTTTATGGGACTGCACAATAAAACTGCGAGCAGTACAGCAGACAAACGTGTGGTTGATTTCATATTCGTATTTCTTCTGCATTCATGGTGATTATTTTTACAATAACTTCCACTGCCTTCTCCATCGATTTGATAGGAACAAACTCGTACCGGCTGTGAAAATTATGACCCCCTGCAAACAGGTTGGGGCAGGGCAATCCCATATATGAAAGTCTGGAGCCATCTGTTCCTCCTCTTACCGGGATCATTTTGGGAGTCATACCGAGGTCTGAAATGGCCCTTTTGGCCAGTTCAATAATATGAAAAACGGGCTCTATTTTTGCTTTCATATTATAATACTGGTCGATCATTGTGAGCTTAACCGTTCTTGCGCCATACTTCAGATTGAGATGATCAACGATTTTAATCAGCAGGTCCTTTTTCTTATTGAACTGCTTCAGATCGTGGTCACGGATAATATAATTCAGCGTTGTACTTTCAACAGTTCCGTTTATTTCGGTAAGGTGGAAAAATCCCTCATATCCTTCCGTATGTTCCGGTACCTCATATGCCGGAAGCATACTGCTTAATTCCATGGCAATTTGCGTGGAATTCTTCAATTTATTTTTTGCATATCCCGGATGAACATTCAGTCCCTGAATGACTATGCGCGCCCTTGCCGCATTGAAATTTTCAAATTCTATTTCCCCCGGTCCGCTTCCATCCATTGTATAGGCAAAATCCGCGTTAAATTCCTGTACATTGAACTTGTCAGCGCCACGACCAATTTCCTCATCAGGAGTGAAACCGATGCGTACCTTACCATGCCTGATTGCGGGATGTGTAATAAGATATTCCATAGCGGTAACAATTTCAGCAATCCCGGCTTTATCGTCAGCTCCCAGCAGGGTTGTACCATCAGTAGTGATAAGCTTTTGTCCTATATAATTATTGATTACGGGAAACTCAACCGGTGAAAGAACTATATTTTCTTTTTTATTCAGGATAATAGGTTTACCGGTATGTTCGGTAATCCGGGGGTTTACATTATCCGACTTGAAATCAGGCGAGGTATCCAAATGTGCCAGAAAACCGATGACAGGAACCTTGTTTTCTATATTTTCGGGCAAAGTTGCCATAACATACGCGTATTCGTCCACAGAAACATCGCTTAACCCTATTTCTCTAAGTTCCTCTGCGAGCATATTTGCAAGCGTTATTTGTCCGGGGGTTGAAGGCCATGTTTTGGAGTTTTCATCGGAACGGGTATTTACCTTAACATAGCGGATGAAGCGTTCAACTAATTTGTCCATGAATTCAGCGCATTGATTTACAGCGTTAAATTACAAAAAAACAATTTCTTATCTTTATAAAATGTTATGCATTGATTCACATAACAACAATCCATACTACAATCTGGCTGCGGAGGAATACTTTCTCAAAAACACAAGTGGCGAGTATTTCATGATCTGGGAAAGTAAACCATCTGTAATTGTGGGTAAGCATCAGAATACACTTTCAGAGATTAATTACCGGTTTAATAAGGAAAACGGAATTTTGATTGCGCGACGGCTTACGGGCGGAGGAACGGTTTTTCATGATGCAGGCAATATTAATTTTACATTCATTCGTAACGGCCAGCCCGGGCAGCTTGTAAATTTCTCAGCGTTTGTTGATCCTGTACTGAAATTTTTAAGAACTCTCGGAATAGAGGCAACCAAGGGTGACAGGCATGAAATCCTTGTTAACGGTAGAAAGATCTCAGGGAACGCAGAGCATGTATACAAAAACCGGGTCCTGCACCATGGAACGCTTTTGTTCCATTCTGATCTGGGAATACTCAATAAATCAATCGACCACCGGGGTGGAAAATTTTACGACAAAGCTGTTCAGTCGAATCGAGCCGGCGTAATCAATTTATCGCAATGCCTGAATAACCTGAATGTAAACAGGTTCCGTGAAAGTTTTTTCAGTTACATTAAAGACTCTTTGAGGGGATCCGATTACATTCCTGATGATTTTACAAATTCAAGAGTGGTTGAACTTGCCGGTGAAAAGTATTCAACATGGGATTGGATTTACGGATGGTCCCCCGATTATCAGTTCACTAATGAGTTCGAACATGGTTTGTTTCAGATGAAAATTGATTTCGGTGTGCATCGGGGCATAATAACGAATAGTAATTTAACGGGCTGCTCTGCAACTTTAAACGAAGTAAATAAGATTTTAATCGGAAGGAGACATAGTGAACCAGAAATCAGAGAGGCCCTCAGGTCGGCAGGCCTGAATGAAAATGTGGAAGAAAAAGCTTTTGAGGAACTGGTATTTGCTTTTTTCTGAAATTCAGGAACATGGATCACATCCCGGCATCCTTTACCGATGCGCCTTGCTGTGCAGGAGTCAGTCCTTCGGACGGGGGTTCCGGTCCATATGCAATACCCTTGATATAATAACCGGGATACTCGCCATAGCCCCCTGTGGCCTGTTTTTTGGTAACCAGAATCAGCGTACCCTTAAGGTTAGCTGCTTTTTTCTTGAGTTTTATTATGGCTCCTTTTTTTGCGGCGGCAGGACTTCGTGCGCTTGAGGGGGATTTGGCCTCAACTTCTCCCAGCATATAAAGGTCACCGACTTCCTTTTTATCTTCCGTTATCCATACGGCTTCCCAGCTACTTTCATCGAACATGACGAAAGCAGCCTGGTTGAGGATGTCAATCTTACCGGTTTTATAAATTATCTTATGAACCTCTTTTCTCTCGATAGTAAACTCTTCGGGTTTTCCGGGAAAAACAAAACTGATATATGTAGGCGTCACGGTGGTCACATCAACCGGCATTTGTTGTCCGTTGATCTTGAAAATGGTATCATGAGGAACTTCAGCAGGCTGAACTGTCTGATTTTTCGCTATTCCCGCCAACAACACACACAACACGCTTATGAATAAACGCTTCATCATTTGGTCGATTTGCTGAACAAAATATCACAAAGTCTGTGCCACCTCTTTCGATCCCTGCAAAATCCTGTGATACAAAGTGATATGGAAATGAATGATGTTTTATGTCTTTTCAAATATACAAAAATACTTTTTTAATGGTATGATTTAAATGTTCCCTACCTTTGTTGCGATGGAAACATAATGCCATTGTTTAATGATCAAGTTAAAAAAGTTTTTTAATGGCCGCATCCTGGTTTCCGGTCTGGCTATTCTTCTCTGCTTCAATTTATCTTATTCCCAATCCTTGCTCTGGAAAATAAGCGGAAAAGAAGCAGTAAGAGCGTCATACCTTTACGGAACCATTCATATTGCAGATCCCAGGGTATTTGAATGGGAAGATTCGATCTACAAATACCTGGATCGCTGCGAAGCTTTTGCTGCGGAACTTGACCTGAGCATGGAAACTATGATCACGATAGCCGGCATGATGATGCTTCCTGAAGGACAAACCTTACGCGACCGGTTTACTCCGGAGGAATATGAAATGATAAAAAATGCGGTTAAGGAGTGTTCCACCTATGATATATCGATGTTTGACAAAATGAAACCTCCTGCATTGATCGCCATTTGTTTTGCAAATAAGCAGCAGGATGATCTCGAAGGAACTGTAGATGAACTTTTATACAGGCATGCAAAATCAAAAGGATTGTCAACATTTGGAATTGAAACCGTTGAAGAGCAGATTGCCCTTTTTGATAAAATTCCGGATAGTTATGTTGTAGAATATTTCAGGAATATAGAAGAGCAG
>DATAEX010000152.1:0-3961 GCA_036257765.1 Bacteroidales bacterium | reverse complement strand
TTCAACATTATGACCGATTTGTATCAGATTATCGAGCTTTGCACCTTTTCTTATAATGGTAGAACCCATGGTAGCCCTGTCAATAGTTGTGTTGGCTCCTACTTCAACATTATCTTCAATAATTACATTGCCGACCTGCGGTATTTTTCTGTACTGTAGATCGGGCTGCTGGACGAAACCAAATCCGTCGCCACCAATCACCACTCCTGAATGAATGGTACAATCGCGCCCTATCAAACAATCGTGGTAGATCTTTACACCGGAATAAATGACCGTATTATCCAGAATCTGCGTATTATCGCCAATATATGCCTGCGGATAAAGTTTCACATTATTTCCAATTACAGCTCCGGGACCAACATAAGAAAAAGCACCTATATATACGTTCTCACCTATTTTAGCTGTAGGATCTATATGCGAAGGTTGTTCAATTCCCTGCCTTACCTCAGCCATTTTGGCATAAAGCTCCAATAGTGAAGTAAAGGCATCATAAGCGTTATCAACCCGGATAATAGTCGGTTTTAAATTGCCGTTAACGTGAAACTCCTTACTTACAAGGACAACAGAAGCTTCGGTGGTGTACAGATACTTTTCATATTTTGGGTTGGCAAGAAATGCCAGCGTTCCTATCTTTCCTTCTTCGATTTTTGAAACGTCCGTTATAACTATATCTGGATTGCCAATTAATTCTCCTTTAGTAAAATCTGCTACGATTTGAGCTGTAACTTTCATCAGTTAATCGTTTTCACTGTAATCAAAATTAGTAATTAAAGCCAAGATCTTTGGGGAAGCAAAGAAAATATTTTTTTTTGGTTTCCATGAGGTTTTGCAGGTGAAATATATCAGATGCTTCCGAAAGATCCTTAATTTCTCCGGTGTTATACATAATTTTAATAGTATCGGTCTGATCACTATAGGCTTTATTTGTTATAAGCCCGGAAAAAACAAGATAATCTGTTTCGTCCTCCCTCAGTCCGTATTTTAATGATGCAGAATTTTTCAAATCCTTCATTCTCATTTCATTGAACGGATCGTCACTGATCCTTACTCTTGGGAGTGTCCTTCGTATAAGATTTCGTGAAAGCAGCGACAGCAACTGATCTTCGTGTTCGGTCCATGTTTTGGCTGAAACCATGATATCGTCATCATCAAGCCGGATAAAATTTTCCAGGATCTGTGAGGAGTAGTTTTCTATGTCTTCTTTACGTATTATATTTTTCAGGAAGTAGCTTAACGAAGATGTGGCATATAAACCGGTACCGCTGGCTGCTATAGCTTTGGCCCTTCTGAGTACCTGTAACAGAAGATTTTCTGCAGCAATTACCGTCTTATGAAAGTAAACCTGCCAATACATCAGCCTTCGGGCAATAAGAAATTTTTCTATCGAATAAATGCCCTTTGATTCTACCACAAGCTGATCATCGGATACATTGAGCATTTTGATGATCCTTTCTGTGCCAATAGTCCCTTCGGCAACACCGGCATAAAAACTATCGCGCATCAGGTAGTCCATCCTGTCCATATCAAGTTGTCCCGACACCAACTGGTGAAGGAATTTCTTAGGATACGAATTGTTGAAAACAGCCAGTGCCAAATCGAGCTTTCCGCTGAACTCCGTATTAAGGTTATTCATCAGCATCACCGAAAGATCTTCATGTGTAAGTCCTGAAATAATGCTTTGTTCGAGCGCATGTGAAAATGGTCCGTGACCGATGTCATGAAGAAGGATTGCAGCAACCGCAGCTTCTGCCTCATCATCTGTTATATCAGTACCCTTTTGTCTGATATTTTCAATAGCCTGTATCATTAAATGCACCGCTCCAAGCGCATGCTGAAATCGCGTATGAGTAGCTCCAGGATAAACAAAGCTTGTCAGCCCGAGCTGCTTGATTCTTCGTAGTCGCTGAATATAAGGATGTTCAAGCAAATCGAAAATAAAATCAGTAGGAAGAATTATAAATCCGTGGACCGGATCGTTAATGATCTTTCTCTTATTTATATTGGTGGGCATAACGTATTATGGTGTTCCGGATTTATCGGGTGTAAACACCTGAAAGCAAAACGATAAAATTAAATATAAATTCCATGTGTTGCACTTTTAATTATTATTTATATCTTTGCAGTCGATTTCAATTGATGATAGGGGACACTTCAGTCCCCTATTTTGTTGCATAACGGGAACATGATCAGCACATCATTAATCCATGAATATCTGACCGGTGAACTTGAGCGACGCAATCTCTTTCTTATTGAAGCGAATGTTAGGCCGGGTAATAAGATCGTAGTTTATATCGACAGCATGAAAGGTGTTACTCTGGATGAATGTATTGCTGTGAGCAGGTATCTCGAAAACAGGCTTGACAGGACTGTTGAGGACTTCGAACTGGAAGTATCTTCTCCGGGTTTGGATAAACCGTTGAAATTGCCTGTTCAGTTTGAGAAAAATACCGGACGTATTCTTGATATTGTAAAAACCGATGGTATTAAGATTTCAGGCAAACTACATGGTATAAGCGACGGAGTGATCCGTATAGAAACCGATGTTGTGTTTAAGGATCAGGCAACCGGTAAAAAAAAGACTGAACGTCGTGTTCAGGAAATAAAGCAGGATGAAATAAAAACGGCGAAAGTTGTAATAAGTGTAAAAAAGTAAATCTGTACAATGGAAAACCTTAATTTAATCGAGACTTTTTCAGAGTTTAAGGAACTCAAGAGCATTGACCGTGCAACAATGATGAGCGTGCTTGAAGATGTATTCAGGGGAATGCTCATTAAGATGTATGGTTCTGCCGATAATTTCGATATCATCATCAACATCGACAAGGGTGATTTCGAAATCTGGCGAAACCGTGAGGTTGTGGAAGACGGAGAAGTGACCGATCCTAACACGCAAATGTCGCTTTCCCAGGCAAAACTTATTGATGGAGACTATGAAGTAGGTGAAGAAGTCACTGATGAGGTAAAGCTTATTGATTTCGGCCGTCGGGCAATTCTTGCCCTTCGCCAGAATCTTACTGCAAGGATACTGGACCTGGAAAAGAATAATATTTTCCAGAAATACCGTGACAGGATTGGTGACATCATAACAGGTGAGGTTTACCAGGTTTGGAAAAGAGAGATCCTTGTTCTGGATGAAGAGGGCAATGAACTTATTCTTCCGAAGAGCGAGCAGATACCTACCGATTATTTCCGTAAGGGCGATAGCATCAGGGCAGTTGTGGTGAGAGTTGAAATGCGGAATAACACACCTCTGATCATTTTGTCGCGCACATCACCCATTTTCCTTGAAAGATTATTCGAACTTGAAGTTCCTGAAATTTTCGACGGACTTATAATTATCAAAAAGATCGTAAGAATACCGGGAGAGCGTGCACAAGTGGCCGTAGAATCCTATGATGAACGGATCGATCCGGTTGGCGCGTGTGTGGGTATGAAGGGATCAAGAATTCATGGCATCGTAAGAGAACTTAAAAATGAAAACATCGATGTCATAAATTATACGAACAATCTGCAGCTTTTTATTACAAGGTCTCTGAGCCCTGCTAAAATTTCTTCTCTGAAGATTGATGAGAAAAATAAAAAGGCCGATGTGTACCTGAAACCTAATGAAGTATCACTGGCGATTGGTAAGGGAGGCCTTAATATAAAACTTGCAAGTCAGCTTACCGGTTATGAAATCGATGTATATCGTGAAACAGATTATGCTGACGAAGAAGACGTTAATCTCGAGGAATTTGCAGATGAAATCGACGGCTGGATCATAGACGAATTTAAGTCCATTGGTTGCGATACCGCACGCAGTGTGCTTAATCTGAATATTGAGGATCTGGTAAAACGAACCGATCTTGAAGAAGAAACGATAAAAGAAGTGCTTAAAATTCTGAAAGCAGAATTCGAATAATTAGGCATTTTATTTATATATCACAGGAATTACTAATTTTGGCGATTGCAAAACAACTAA
>DATAEX010000151.1:0-3456 GCA_036257765.1 Bacteroidales bacterium | reverse complement strand
AATCCACAAAGCCTGGATCTTATTACGAAAATGACCGAAGATCTCCTCCCCAATTTTACTTCTGATAAATTCAACGTAAACCTGGACGAGCCTTTTGAGCTTGGAAAGGGAAAAACCAAAAAGCTTGTTAAGCAAACAAGCCTTGAAGAAGTATATCTTGACTATGCGTTAAAGATTCATGATCTCACCCGCAGAAAGAATAAACAGATGCTCATGTGGGGTGATATTATTCTGCGGCATCCAGGGATAATTGAGGAATTACCTAAAGATATTATTCTGCTCGACTGGGGATATGAAGCCAACTATCCTTTTGAACGCAATTGTAAAATACTTAAGGCATCAGGAATAAAATTTATACTATGTCCAGGTACCAGCTCATGGACCAGCATTACAGGCCGTACAAATAACATGTTGGGTAATATTGCTTCAGCTACTTATAATGCTATGAAATACAACGCCGAGGGAATATTGCTGACCGATTGGGGTGATATGGGACACTGGCAGTATCTGCCTGTAAGTTATGCAGGATACGCCACCGGCGGCGCACTAAGCTGGAACAGCAGGAGCCTGAAGAAACTTCCACTGACATCATTTTTGAACAGTTACGTTTTTCAGGATTCCAGGCAGATAATGGGTCAACTTGCACTTGATCTGGGAAGATACTTGCAGTATGAGGAAACTCCTGTTCCCAACATGACAACTACTATGCTTTCACTGCAATTCGGGCTCAATGACAGGATAATGAACAACGCAATTTATGAAAGGATTGGTGAAGGTATCTCAGGCTTAATGAATGACTTTGCCCCTGAAATGGTTAAATCATACCTTGAAAGGATGGAATCCAGGCAACCATTTGATTATAGCGGATTATTCACCTTTCTTGATGAGAAGGAAGCCTTGTTGAATAATGTTATACTAAATGCATCTGATGGTAAGCTGATAACAGACGAATACCATAATGCACTTATACTATTAAGGACAGGAGCAGAACTCCAATACTATATTGAAAACAGATCGGAACTTTCAGCTGATGAACGTGTAATCAGGCTTAAAAATATCAGGACACATCTTAATCATTATCTGGATGAGAATTACAGACTGTGGATAATGAGAAACAAGCCCGGTGGTTACGAAAGAAGCATTTCAGCATTACAGAAGCTGCAGAAACAGATAGAAGCAGAAATAATGAATTACGAAAAGTCTTCATTTCAAAGGAATATAGTCCGGCTTAAAGCTATGATCATATCTTCGGTTTCTACGTTATACCTTAAGATGGTGTAATAGACTCATTAGTCTTTTATCGGATTATGCTAACTTGTCTAAAGACAAGGCATAAAAAATGCAGCATTTCATTTCAGTTCTCGTCTGTTACACATGCACCGATCATTTAATTTAAACCACTATGAAAAATCATTTTATCAGGCAAATTGGCGTATCTGTAGTTATCCTGTCAGTTTTTTCATCCTGCATGTCATCGCAATCGTTCATACCGGTGAAAGGTTCAGGAATGCCAACTGACAAATCATTTAATGTTACAGGTTTTAAGGGCATCGAAGTTTCGGGAGGTTTTGATGTTATATTATCACAGGGGACAACCGAATCCGTAACCTTAAGTGCTCAGGAAAACCTGTTTGAATATATTCATGTTGAAGTCGAACAGGGTATTCTTAAAATTTATACCGAAAACAACCTGTGGCCCACAAAACCACTGAAAGCAAGGGTTATGTTTAAAAATATTGAGAAACTTCATGTATCGGGTGGCGGTGATGTTAAAGCCGAAACTAATATTACAGCCGAAGAACTTGAAATCGGCATTACAGGAGGCGGGGATATAAGTGCCAATATTGAAGCAACCAATCTTTCATCCAGCATAAGTGGCGGAGGTGATGCTTACCTTAATGGCTCCGCAGGACGACTTGATGTGAATATGACCGGGGGAGGAGATCTTGAAGCAACAATGAATACCGGATCTCTGTTTTGCAGGTTATCCGGAGGCGGAGATCTCACACTCCGTTCTGAAAAGGAAGCCACTGAAATTAAACTGGAACTTACAGGAGGTGGAGATGCTGATGCAGTAGTAAATACGGCAAATCTGACCTGTACATTATCAGGCGGCGGTAATGCCAGTCTCTCAGGAAAAGCAACCCAACTCGACCTTAATTTAAATGGTGGAGGAGATGTCCATGCCTCCGGCATGAATGTGGTGTCAGCTACATTCCAGGTAAGTGGTGGCTCTGATTTGCATCTTAATGTTGCAGACGAACTAAAAGGCAATATTTCAGGAGGAGGAGATGTTTATTATTCAGGATCCCCTGAAATTGTTTCAATTGATGCAAGAGGCGGCTCAGAAGTACATAAGGAATAGTCGTTTTCGGGGCGTTTAATCCCACACAAACTTCCATTCACCATTCTTCTGGCGTTTCCATACCGTATGGAAAATGCCCTCATGAGAACGGGTATTACCAGCAGTATCCGTAATTGAATAAGTATATTTACCAAAAGTGTATCCTAAATCGCCGGAGGCGGATACTTCAGCGAAGTCGGGTTCCCAGGTCAAACTTATGCTGTCATTTGTGGATTCGCGACTGTTATAAAAACGAATTAGGGCGTCCCTTCCTTTTATGAGGCTGTCATTTCTTAATAAAACCACATCATCAGCCGCATAAACTGCAAAAGCTACTGAAATACCTTCATGTGCTGCCATATATGCAAAATCTTTTTCAGTTTGGACTATCTCGGCTTTCCACTTATTTTTCATTTTTTCACTGCGATTGCATGAAATAACTGTGGTAAAAATCAGAACAAGGATCAAGCTCGATGATTTCATAAGGTAGAATATTAATTAGATTTGCCGATTTTAGATGGACGATTAGTTGGACGATTTGGTCTTACAATTTGGATTGAATCAATCCTAATTGAAAAATTATACTACAAATATAGTCAGTCCTTCACCAATACAAATCGTCCTTTAACAAAATCGATTCAGCAGCCAAAAAATACCATTTACCGATAAAATCTTTTTTTATCACAGAATCGCTGTTATGTTTACATTCTATTTTAATATAAACCTGCAAAAATGAAAAAACTATTCCTTGTATTTATTGCCTTTGTAGCTGTAATTTCATTACAGGCACAAACCAATCTGAAATTAAATCCTGAAAAAAACAAAATTTATCGATTCAGGGCCGTTTCAGATCAAAATGTATCCCAGACAGTCAATGGTGTTGAACAAAACACTAACGTAACAAGCACAACCATTATCGCATTAAAAATGCTTGATGCTACACCTCAATTTATGATAATTGAAGTTCGGTTTGATACTGTTCAAACCAAAAGCAATGCTATGGGTAAGATGGTTATAATTAGTTCAGCCAATGAGGGTAACATGGCTTCTGAGGAAGCATCTGATGTAATGTCGGCTGTCATGAACCGTTTGAGCAAAAATCCTTTGTTCGT
>DATAEX010000150.1:0-8386 GCA_036257765.1 Bacteroidales bacterium | reverse complement strand
CAATCTTATTATACTTTTTTGCAGCCTTCACCATAATGTTGCATTCCTCAATGGAGTTAGCCATCGGCTTTTCAACATATACATGCTTGCCGGCCTGCAGTGCATACACCGTCTGAAGGCAATGCCAGTGATCAGGAGTACCTACGATCACAGCATCAATGTCTTTTTGTTCAAGCATTTTCCGGAAATCCTTATAAAGCTTAGGCTCCTGATTGAAAGTGGTTTTTACACCGGCAGCCCTGTTGTTAAGGATTTCATCATCTATGTCACAAAGGGCTACGCAATTAACTCCCGGATTAGACAACTGTTGTTCCAGATCGCCGAAACCCATGCTGCGGCATCCGATAAGTCCCACATTCAGCGTATCGCTGGGAGCAACTCCTGCTGACCATACTTTTGAAGGAATAATTGATGCCATGCCTATTCCGGCAGATGTAAACGCTGTGCGGCGGATGAATTTTCTTCGGTCCATAGATATTATGTTTTGATTTACTTAAAATTAGTATTAAAATGGAGATATTGTCCTGCTCACAGGAAGGGAATGGCATTTTATTTTTAATTTTAAATAACTATAAACCAATAAACATTAAATCATGAATCATAAAATCAACCGGCGGAAATTCATCGGTAATACTGCTGCAGCTGCACTTGCATTTTCAGTGATTCCACGGCACGTCCTGGGAGGAAAAGGTTTTGTTGCTGCCAATGATCGTATTGCTCTCGGTTATATAGGCGTAGGCAAACAAGCCCTCGGCCTTCTTGAATATATCGGGACATGCAAGGAAACTGTCGTAACTGCATGTTGCGATGTTGATCAGAAAAAACTTGCACTGTTCAAAACAGAAGCGGAAAAAAACAATTTATCTAAAAATTATTCAACCGCGGTTGAACCCTTCAAATATTACAGGGAACTCCTGACCCGTAAGGATATTGATGCTGTTGTAATTGCCTCGCCCGATCACTGGCATGCCCAGATGGCGGTTGATTCAGCCAAAGCCGGGAAGGATATTTACTGTGAGAAGCCGCTTGCACTAACCATAGCAGAGGGACGAGCAATGGTGGATGCAACCCGGAAATATAACCGTGTGTTCCAGACCGGTAATATGCAACGGTCATGGCGCGATTTCAGACATGCCGTTGAACTGGTGCGTAACGGCTACATAGGAGAAATAAAGGAGATCAACGTTCATGTTGGTGAACCTGTCAAACAGTGCAGCCTTCCTGAACTTGCGCCGCCTCCTGAACTCGATTGGAACGAATGGGTAGGTCCGTCATTATACCGGGGGTGGAATCCGGAACTGGCACCGCTTTTTGGCGATGATAACTGGGCGTGGTGGAGAGGTTACCGTGATTTCGGCGGTGGACAGGTGACCGACTGGGGAGCCCATATGTTCGATATAGCACAATGGGCGCTCGATATGGATAACTCCGGACCAGTTCAGTTTATACCGCCGGATGTTCCTTCTAAATATGGCCTGTCGATGAAATATGCCAACGGTGTTGTGGTGCATCACAAGGAATGGGGAGAGACGAATGCCGTTCAGTTTATTGGTGCCAAAGGAAAGATTGAAGTAAGCCGCGAGTTTTTGAGGACCTATCCTGATGAGACACTCGCAAAGACCGAGTTGAAATCCTCTGATAAGCGGGTATACTTTAGTGACAATCATTACCAGGATTGGGTAAATGCCATGAAGAACCGGACGAAACCTGTATCGGATGTCGAAACTGGCCATCGCACTGCTTCTTTGTGCAATATTGTTAACATTGCCTATGAATTGCAAAGGCCTTTGCAGTGGGATCCTCAGAAAGAAGAATTTATTAATGACGATTTTGCCAATCTAATGCGTACAAGGGCATACCGCGGTAAATGGGATTTCAACAAATTTTGATCCTTTGGAATGAAAAACATATTATTGCTGATCTGCCTGATCCCGATCATGTTTCTTAATGCCTGCAAAAACCAGGCTTCACATTCGGTGGCCATACAAGATACGGTGCTTGTCAGTGACACCATCCAGTATCATCCGGTAAGGATTAACAAGGACGACAACTCCATCCTTCCATGGTTCTCTTCAGATCAGGGGGCCTCTTATGATACTGTTCTGATGCTTGTTTGGGATTTCTGGAAAAACATGGAGACCGATTCGAACGGTCTGAAGTATTACATGAACCACCAGGTGTGGAAACCGGAGCATGATATGCGCGGACTGGGCGGTGACCAGATCAATATGGCACTTTCATCCTGGGCTTTGCTCTATGCCTATACCGGCGATCAGGAAGTGTTGGATAACATGAAGTATATTGCCGACACTTATCTTGAGAGGTCGCTTTCATCCGATGCCGATGCCTGGCCCTACATACCTTATCCCTATAACACCGTTATTCATTCGGGTACTTATGATGGCGATATGCGGAATGGGAAATTCATTACCCAGCCCGATAAAGCCGGTTCTTTAGGATTCGAACTGATTACATTGTATAAAATTACTGGTGATTCAAAATACCTTGATGCCGCAAAAAGGGTAGCCGGAACGATTATGAAAAACATGATAACGGGCGATAGCCTTAGGTCACCGCTGCCTTTCCGGGTGAACGCAAAAACCGGTAAACCTGGAATCCTTCTCGATAACAACCCGGATGATTTTTTCAAAAACAGTAAAAAAACAGGTGATGCACTCTACACGGCAAACTGGACCGGAACACTGATGATGCTGGAAGAACTGGCAAAACTGGATCCGGAAAGGAGAGTTCAATATGAGAAATCATTCACCGGTTTACTTGACTGGATGAAAACTTATCCGCTTAAAACAAACAAATGGGGGCCTTTTTTTGAGGACATTCCCGGATGGAGCGATACGCAGACCAATGCCATCACATTTGCCATGTTCATTCTTCAGAATCCTCAATTATTCACTGAATGGAAACAGGATGTTAAAAGTATAATCGACTGGACTTATAAAGAATTAGGGAATCATGAGTATGAAAAATATGGTGTGGTGGTTATGAATGAACAAACGGTTTATCGTGTGCCCGGAAACAGTCATTCATCCAGGCAGGCATCAGTGGAACTCATGTATGCGTTGCTGTCAGGCGATTCATCATATACTGAAAACGCGATAAGAACCCTGAATTGGGCAACTTATACTGTGGCTGATGATGGAAGGAACCGTTATATCCGCGATGATATCTGGCTTACCGATGGGTATGGAGATTATGTCAGGCATTATCTGAGAGCAATGTATGCTATGCCTGAGTTGGCTCCTGCTGGAAAAAACCGTCTGCTGGGAAGCACCTCAGTAATCAGCTCAATAACCTATGGCCGAAACGAGATTTCGTACAGATCTTATGATGCATCTTCCGATGAGATACTTCGGTTGAAAAATAAACCCGGATCCGTGGCTGTAAATGGTATTAAACTTAATGAAAATGAAACGTCGGGAACCTACGGATGGGACTGGACTCCTCTTGATAATGGTGGTGTGCTGAAGATCAGCAAAAATGGGAAAGATGTAAGAATACTGTTTTAATCACATAATTATGAAACGATCATTTCTCTTAGTCCTGATGCTCATTCCTTTTTACCTGGGCAGCGGGCAGGCTCTGCAAACTCTCGATCTGTCGGGTACATGGAAGGTTACCTGGAATGAAGGAGGCCATGGTCCGCAATCACTCGATGGCTATCTCAGGACGGATCCGGAAGGCGACCCTCCGCGGTTTCTCGAAGTTCCAGTGCCCATGGAATTACACATGGCCCTTCAAAAAGCTAACCTGGTAGATGATGTCAATTTCGGGATGAATTCACTTAAGGCAAGGTGGGTTGCGGAAAAATACTGGCTATATGCTACAAAATTCAACGCACCGGCCGATGCTGTAAATCAAAGATCCTGGCTTGTGTTCGACCAGCTTGATCTGAACGCGGTGATAATGCTTAACGGTGAAATAGTAGGTGAGCATCACTCAGCCTTTGTGCCCTGCCGTATTGAAATAACAGGAAAACTCAAGGGAGGTGAAAACAGGCTCAATGTAGCGATTGAAAGCGGTCTTTACAGCGTTGCCGATAAAGAAGGGGCTGCCTACCTTCAAAATATGGGTGCACTGCTCAATAAAAGGCACTGGCTCCGAAAACCGCAATACCAGTTTTTATGGGACTGGAATCCACAGCTTATCAATGTGGGCATAACCGGTCCGGTTCACATGGAGTGGACCAAAAACATCAGACTGGATCAGGTTGCTGTATCCTGTCATCTTTCGGACGATCTGAAAAGGGCTACGCTAACTGTGAAACCATTTATTGAAGGCGTTGAAAAGACAAGTATTCAAATCAGGACTACCATTCAGGAAACCGGAGTCAGTAGTGTACATAATATTACTTTAAGCTCCGGAATCAATCCTTATCCTTGCGAAATAGAAATAACCAATCCCAAATTATGGTGGCCTGCAGGTCAGGGTGAGCAATCGCTGTATAACATATTGGTTGAAGTTCTCGACGATGGGGTGGTTTTGTCCGGCAAAACTATCCGTACGGGGATTCGAAGCATTGAAATCGACCAATCGCCCCATCCGCAAACAGGTAATTATTTTACACTTGTTATCAATAAGCGTAAGGTTTTCATGAAAGGAGGGAATTGGGTGCCCCCCGATATGATTTACAGCACTATCAGCCGGGATCGTCTCGATAAATTGACTGATCTTGCTGTTCAAGCCAATTTCAATATGCTTCGCATCTGGGGAGGTGCAATATGGGCCGGACATCAACTGCTCGAGTTATGCGATGAAAAGGGTATCCTGGTTTGGCACGATCTGCTTTTTGCATGCAGTAAATACCCGGGCGATAATAAAGAATTTTATGATCTGGTTATTAATGAAGTTACCTGGGGTGTCCGCGAATTCTCACCACATCCGTCTGTTGCTGTCTGGTGTGGAAATAATGAAAATGAAGTGGGAACCTGGAGCTGGGGTTGGGACCGCTCTGGGAAAATGATGCCTGATTATGGACTCTATCACCTTGTATTTCCTGTTATTATGAAAGAAGAGGATCCATCAAGACCTTACTGGCCAAGTTCTCCCTTTTCACTTGATCATGTCAATCCTGCCAGTCCGGTAACGGGTGATCAGCATCCGTGGGATGTGAGCCTGGGTGCAGCAGGTCCCAATTTCTGGGCCTACAGGAATTATGTCGACCGGTTTCCCAACGAAGGTGGTGTTATGGGAGCAAGTTCTCCTGCCACAATCCGGCAATTCCTTCCCCCCGATGAACAATTTATCCGGTCGTTTTCCTGGGACCACCACGATAACGAGGTGAACTTCTGGAATAACAATCCCGGTATGAATTATCAGATGGCTGAGTTCTGGCTGGGAAAAAAGGCAGAACAGCTCGGGTTTGACTGGTACATTTTGGCAAGCGGACTTTTGCAGGCGGAAGGACTGAATGAATATATCAGCAATTACCGCAGAAGAATGTTCAGCACCTCATCGGCAATTTTCTGGATGTACAACGATTCCTGGCCTGCCACACATGGATGGACCATTGTGGATTATTACCTGAGGAAGAAACTGGCATACCACCCGGTTCGCCGTGCTTACCTGCCTGTTACAACTATTGTGGTTCTGGAAAACGATTCTCTGAAATATTTTGGAGCCAATGACAGTCCGTCCGACTGGCATGGAATACTGCGCTACGGCATATTCAATCTGTCCGGCGGATTTGCATCGGATCAGCAAAAAGAGGTGACGATTTCTGCCAACAATTCATTATTGCTTGCCGCGGTTCCTGCATCACAATGGAAACAAAGGAAAGCATCCGGTGCTTTCGGTGTACTTCTTAACGATGGAAAGGCAATAGCCCAATACCGCCTGTTTACCGAGCGATTTAAAGATCTTGCCTTTCAGAAACCTGAGATTAGGATAACACGAACCGGGGATGCTGTAACCCTGCAATCCGAAGTATTTGTCTGGGGTGCATGCCTGGATGTGAACGGTGAAAAAGCTGTTGCTGATAATTGTTTCGATCTTATCCCCGGTATTCCATATATAATTCCATGGACCGGCAAAGAGCAGCCTAAAGTTGTATTTACGGGGAACAGCCTTTTTATCGAATGAAAACGACGATCTTCCTGACAGGTCTTTGAGTACCTGTCAGGTTTGATCGTAGAGAGCACGCATAAGACCCAACGATCTTCCTGGCAGGTCTTAAATATACCATGTCGTCCTTCGACTCCGCTCAGGATGACTTATAGGAGGCCCTCCTCATAGCCATCAGATTTTCAGGCGGAGTAAGCACGGTTATTTCGCATCCCGCTGCCAGAAGGTATTTCTGGTTTTTATACCTTTCCGCAAGGCTTTTCGAAAGTTCGAAAACTTCCTGTTCTGTTTTATCCTGGACAAAAACAGGATTAATATTACCTCCCAATACGGTCTCGTTTCCAAGAACGCTGCGGGCATGATCCAAATCAACCTGCCAGTCGAGATCCACAATATTGGAATTCAGATCACGGAATGCCTCAAGAAGATGTGTCGTATCGCCGCATATATGCAGTTTTACCGACTCCCCGCAATCATGTATGTACGAGATGAGTTCCTTATGCCTTTGTTTCACCATGTGCTGAAAATAAAAAAGCTGCCTCGAAAGGCAGCTTTTCTATATGCCGGTCAAAATTAATTATTCGCTGAAACTAAAATCATCCACAAAGAAGATACCTTGGCCTGTATGGCCTTCTCCGCCTATTTGTATGACAATTTTATTATAATCCTGACGATTGCTTACTCCGCTGAAATCGAATGTAAGTTCAAGCCATTTGTCAGTTTCCAGGTTGGAGAATGACACCTCTGTCTGGGTGGTATACGCATTTCCACCCAAATCATTGTTCTGCAGTTTTACAGCTACTTTTTTCTGTAATTTGGCATCTGAAACCCAGTCGCCGGCCTTGCCATTTTCGGTTGTGTAATCATTATAGGAAGGAATGAAAACTTTCAGTTTGATCTTATTCTGTGTGGTAAGATCAAATTTGTAACCTGAAACGACATGGAAAATATTTGACCAGAAACCGGCAGTTTTCTGATACAGGAACACTTTACCTGATTGATTAATAGGAACCGGTGCCGGATTGGAATAGAATGGAGAAACTAACGGACCCATATCCTCATAAGAAAATGCCACCTTTTTGGTTTCCGATTCAAAATCTTCAGCAAGAGGTACTGCTCTTGTTACAACCGGAGGTTTTACATTCAGTTCCTTCGGAATGAACCGATACCACCAGCCATTGCCGGGTTCTACTGTACTTACAACCTTAACATATAATTCAGTATCGGTAAGTTTCACAATTTCGTAGGTCGAACTTCCGGTGTAATGACCTAAAAATGCCCCTTCACTGAGAGTAAGTGTTCCGGCCGATTCATTCAGGTTAAATGTGTAGCTTTCTGCAAGCGGGTACTCCACATCAAAATCACCTGCCGGAGGCACAACAGAGTTGGTAAAGCCTAAGGCAGCCAGGGCATCTTTTCCCGGGCCGTTGGTGTATACCTTACCGTTATTAACCCAATCAAGTTTTAATCCGACCTGGGTAAAAGTGAATTCCTGCGTATACATGCAGCTCTGTGTTTTCTCTTCGGGACCGGCTTGCCACCATTCAGGCCATGTCTGGGCCCGCGGACCTACACCGAAGTGGCCTGCGTGATACTGGTCGAAAACCCAGGTTTTGCCATCGGTATCGTTGGCACCACCGGTAAGCGCATTATACATGGCTGTATTCAGAAGAGTCATGTCATCCTCGCTAATCGTGATCACCTTCGAAATGCTGGTTGAACCGCCTTCGGTGTACAGGGTCAGGACAACTGTATAGTCGCCATGCAACGGATACTCAGCAGTCACCATATCACCCTTGCCCTTTAACCCGTTTCCAAAATCCCAAACAGCAAGCCCTGCCATAGGGGATGTATTTGCAAAATCAATTATGTTTTCCTTTCCTTGTACAGGAGTGGCAGCAAAATCGAGGTCTTCAGCTGTGGGCTTTGGACCCAGAGCATATTCCGAATTGTCCTGTGGTTCACATGCTGCAATAATAAATGCCAGTGTGAGGACCAGAGAACCTATGCTTTTAAATGTTTTCATAGTGAAATCCTTATTATATTTTATTGGTTATATCCGTCATTTTGAACAAGCTTGAATTCCCCTTCAGTTTTCTGTATTTCAGATTCAGGAATAGGAAGATATTTACAGTAATCCTCCCATGTTCTCACTGAGGAAAATTCGGGAATGTTCTCAGTCAGAATCTCGGTATCGCCCCAGCGCACCAGATCCCAGAAGCGCATTCCTTCACCTATAAATTCACGGCGACGTTCAAGTTTGATGTTCTCTGCAGTGGCAGGAATAGGGTCAACATCTGCACGA
>DATAEX010000460.1:0-3194 GCA_036257765.1 Bacteroidales bacterium | reverse complement strand
GAATTTTTTATAATGAGGTCATATGCCTGATCATTTGACAAATGGCCATATTCCGAAGCAATTCTCTTTTTTAAGGGCCAGGGGTAGGTCCCATCCCACAACATTTTCTCATCATAATTGGATTCAAGGAATAAAACGTGGCACAGGCTTAAATTCCGGATCACATTCTCGCAGGCACTGCCAATATCGGTGAACACACCGGTATGGAGCCCTTTATACACTACTCTGAATGAACAAGGCTCTGCAGCATCATGTCGTTTCGGAAATGGAAAAACGCTGAAAGGTCCGATGGTGACTTCGCAACCCGGATTGAAAAATCGCGGTGATGCAGGTCTTAGATTGGAATACATCGCCATATAGGTTTGCGATGTAAGGTATACGGGTATTTTAAGCCGCTTGCTGAGTACACGCACTCCACTCGTATGGTCGGCATGCTCATGCGAAATAAAAATAGCTTTTATTTGTGTGGGATCCAGATTGCGGAGCATCAGTCTGGCAATTGTCTGACGAGCCGATATGCCGGCATCTATAAGTATGGCCTCATGGTTATTGCCTATATAATAGCAATTCCCGTTACTTCCTGAAGCAATTGCGCAAATAGTTAGCATTCTGCTTTACTCTGCTTTTTGCAGGATAATCTTTTTGTTGAAGGTTTCTACTATAGTTGTAAACATGTCCTTAAGCTCAAAATACTCATGCGGAAGATATATAGCTTTTTTGAAAGAGTAAGAACCATCAATGGTTAGTCTGTCAGAGGAGCTTCGGGTGGTATAGGAAATATTAACAAGAGTGTTATCTATGCTGACATCCTTCACAACTTCTGCAAATTTATAATCTTTTGGAATTTCTATCACTGCATTAAATGTATTTGTTTCCGGATAAATCATATCCACAGGATAATTTCTGAAATTAACCCTGAGCGGATTTGTTTCCGGGACCAAACCGGGGAATGGATTTATAAGTATCTTATCATTCACAGTTTCCAATGGCATAACGCAACCGTACTTGTATACAAATGGCTTCTCAATCTCAGTAGTTCTATCAACGATTACAGGAGTTTTCATTTTCATTTCGCCCGAAACCAAGTCCTTTTGAAAATCTTCTTCATTGGAGGTATATGTTCGCCTGAGATCTAAAGCACAATGGCCGCCTGATGTAACCGATGCAATAAAATTAATTGAATCAAGATTTTCGCTAAGTCTTAATGTAACCGAGTCCACTTCATAAGAATTTACTTCATCAGTGAGTGGAACCCACTCGGTCTTATCCTTAGTAACAATAAGGCCATTATCATTAATACATCTGGCAGGTAGCATTCCAAACGGTGCTAGAGGCTCTGTCCCATCAAGAAGGTACTGTTTACCATCGCAGTTCAGCACAACAACTACATAATTCAGAAATTGCTGAAAAGGAAGATCAACAGGTATTTTTCCATGACTTCTGGTACTCAGGATAACAGGATATACATCCAATCCTGCTTCTTTAAGCATGGAGCATAAAAAAAGATTTATTTCGGCCGTATTGCCAGTCTTGGTTCGCAAAAATTCCTTTAAGGTCTTTCCGGCATACTTGCTGGCGTATCCATCCCAATTAAAATTGGCCTTAACATAGTTGAATACTGTACTTGCCTTTTCCAGTGGAGATTCCGATACAAGGTTAAGTGTGGCAAGCATTTCCTTTGCATTCTTAGCTGCGTTTTTCATGTACAATCCAAACCCGACTTCCTTCAGGAGTTTTTCATTAAGCAACGGCCAACTGGTGATATAGTCAACATTTGCACCGTTCAGATGATGGACAACCGCAAGCTGAAAATCCATCTTCATTATGTAGTCATTTATTGAGGTAATGAAAGCTTCATCTCTGAAGGCCGGAATGTTCTTCATGCCAAAAGTGTAAATATTATCAGCGTATTCAACGCCGCCAAAATTTCTTTTCATGGACGATTGCGTATTCCTGAACACATCAAATTTTTTAGCTCCCTGAAAAATATAACTATACTCATAAAATGGGATCATTGATACTGAATATTCACTGTATACCGTAGGTATTTTACTTTGAAACTCCCAGTCGCAGAGATTTACAAAATAAGGCGATTCAATTTTGTACTTGTATTCAAATACTGAACCTTCCTTTACATCGGGCATTGCAAACTTCCTTACCATCCAGTGATCATTAACTTTTTCATCAAATGTCGATTTTGGATCGAGCCTGGTTCTCATTAAAGAACCATTATCAAAATTGAAAGTATATCCATCGATATTATAAACCCTTTCCATTTCATTGTTTTCAGTGTAATAAGGAATTTCTACGGAGCCAAAATCAATCCCGGCCCTGGTAAGAACCTTAATCTTCGTTGTTCTTTCAAATATTATTCTGAATCCATAATCGGTATCAACGAAAAACGTTCTCCCGAAATCATATAAAACGAGGGCTTCAGCCTGATTGTCCGCATCATAACTTTTCATTGCAAGGTATTCCGGTTTAACAGTGCCGAATTCATCTGGTACAACCTGGGAAAGTGAACATAAATGAATGGCAATGAAGAGTCCGGTCAAAGGAATTTTCATCGGAACAGAATTTTTAGCTTTTCGTGGGATTTAATAAATGCAATGAAATTGTAAAATTCCTGGTAATCCTTAGCATTTATGTACTGAGCATTCAGTTTAAAGTGACGGTATATTATCAGAGTTTCTCCTTGGTTTGCGAATTTCACACTATACTTTCCATATTTACTTTCAAGCAATTTATCTTCAGGGATTTCAGTAATTCTTTTGCCGGCAGGCAGTATATAAGTAATGGTATCGTAGGTTTCTAAAGGATATGGCAGCATCACAGGTAAATTTCTTACCTGGGGCGATTCCATTTCGGGGATTCCGGTCCGCTGGAACGAAAAATAGTATTGATCTCCTATAGGGTTTACAATTTGATTGATTTCCGCTGAAACTGATAGAGTCACGTATTGCTCATCCCTTCCGTTTTTGATCATTTTCCAATCATAAAGGTCGAAAGCATTAAAAGGAAGAAAATTATGAATAACCTCATTCTGATCTTCTTTGGAATAATTCATTAAAAGGTTGTTAATTGCTTCAAATTCAGCCCCTCTGAATGTAAAAATTATTGAAACTCTGGTTCCTCCGTCATCTGTAATTTTGAAAATGAATTTTCTTGAATTGGCAACTTTTTCTGCTTCAAGG
>DATAEX010000125.1:0-7179 GCA_036257765.1 Bacteroidales bacterium | reverse complement strand
GCGAGCTTATAAACGTTATCGCAAAAATTATGGACCCTTCGGATATTCTGAATATTGCAATCGTCGGCTATGGACATCTGGGTAAGGCTATTTCATCATATCTTTTGAATAAGCGTCCCAATCTTAAGATTGTTGCAGCCTTTGACATTGACCCCAAAAAAATAGGTTCCAATTCAATTGTTATCTGCTATTCAGTTGAGCGTTTGAGGGAAATTATCACATCAAAAAATATTTCAATTGCCTTACTAACCGTTTCAGCTTCTTCAGCACAGCAAATGGCAAAAGTACTGGTCTCTTCAGGTATAAAGGGAATCCTCAATTTTACTTCGGTTAATCTCAGTGTACCTCCTGATATCTATCTTGAAGAGTACGATATGATCACATCTCTTGAAAAAGTTGCCTATTTTGTTAAGATTGCCGAGCGCCTTTCATCACTTTCATAAGCAGATTTAATAATTTTAATTCCCATAAGCGACTCTTCAGGTTTTACGGCTAATTCCTTTCCATTTACAATAGTTTCATAGAGCAAATTATAGAACTCCTGGTAGCAGCCAGGCGTGGTTTCGACAGGTCCTCTGAAATGAATTCCATTTAATGTCGTATTCAGAATTCCCCAATTGGTTTCAGGTTCTTTACCCCAGCCGGGTTCATCAGGATAATGCCCTTTGATAAGCGCTTCTTCCTGCGGATCGACACCATATTTTACAAACGATCCCTCCGTCCCATGCAACATAAATCTCGGCCCGGGTTCCCGTACCAGATAGCTGCTTTTAAGGGTTACTTTCAAACCAGGATAATACAGGTTAAGATCGAAGAGATCATCTACCCTGGAGCCGGTTCTTTGCTTGCGAAGATCTGCATATACGGCTTCAGGCATTCCAAATAGCAATAATGCCTGGTCAATAAGATGTGAACCCAGATTGTAAAGAGTGCTGGCTTTTAATTCCGGTTTTTCTTTCCACGATTCCCTGATGAAATTTCTGAAACGGTCGAAATGCGCTTCATAGGTTACAAGACGTCCCAGAAATCCGTTTTCTATTATTTTTTTAAGTGTCAGGAAATCACCTTCCCAGCGTCTGCTTTGAAAAACGGTCAATATCCGTTTCTTTTTCCGTGCCAGTTCAATTAATGTTTCGCCTTCCGAATATTCATGTATAAAAGGCTTTTCTACTACAACATGCTTTCCGGCTTCAAGTGCGGCTTTTGTATATTCGAAATGGGTATGATCAGGTGTATTTACCAAAACCACATCAATTTCAGGGTCATTAAAAATCTCATCGGCGCTTCTGACGATCTGCACATAAGGATATCTGTCAAGGGCATCGTTGGATGTACGCTGCATGATTTTCTTCATTTCAAAACCGGGATTAACGTGCAGAAGCGGGCAATGAAAAACTTTACCTGACATTCCATAAGAGAGAATACCAACGCGGACCTTCATGTAAGTAGGAATTATGAATTATGAATTAGGAACTAGGAATTATGAATTAGGAATTAAGCCCTAATATATTGCAGAATTTGCTAATAGCAAAAAGCTTTCAAAAGGAAAACTCATTTGTCAATGATTGCATTGTAAATAACCTGCTGGACATCAGTCCGCACATTCATCTCGATAAGCTTGGTATTCAATGCATCGGGACAAACCCTGTTAGAAAGAAAGATATATACCAGATCATATTTGGGATCGACCCAAACCATTGTGCCTGTAAATCCTGTATGGCCATAGCTTTCAGAGGATGCTCCAAGACATGAAGGTCCGGGCTTGGTTATATCAGGTTCAGGCTTGTCAAATCCAAAACCTCGCCTGCTTCCCTCGATGCCGTGCCGTTCCCTGGTAAACAGATCGAGTGTTTCTTCGCTCAAATACCTTTCACCGCCATATTGCCCTTTGTTCAGATTCATTTGGAACAGTTTGGCAAGGTCGATGGCATTACCAAATAATCCCGCATGCCCTGAAATACCACCAAACATGGCAGCCCTCTGATCATGAACGTAGCCCCGCAATAGCTGATGCCTGAAAAGCTGGTCGTCTTCGGTTGGAGCAATGCATGTCCTGTCGAAACGAGTAAGCGGATTAAAACCAAGTGTTCCTGCTCCAAGCCGTCGATAAAACAAGGAATCAACAAGTCGTTCAAAAGGTACCCTTGCGACAGTATCAATCATTTGCCTGAAAAGAATAAATCCGAGGTCACTGTAAACATATTCTTTCTTTTCCCTGAGCGTAGAATTGGCAATTCCCATGTACATACTGTCTGGCCATGAATTCATGATATACATGTTTTCTGCTACCTGGAGAGGGAATGATTTCGACCAAACCGGTGATATGATAGTTGATTTAAACTGAGTATACCGGCTAAGGTATTGGCCGGGACCTATACGGATAGGATTGGCATCTGAAATAGTTGATGTTATCAGAAGATTATTCCTGAAAACCGGTTCAATCGTTGAAAAATAGAATTGTATAAACGGCTGTAAGCCTGACTGGTGAAGTAAAACATCAGCCACATACAAATCTTTTTTATTTGTTTTTTCAAGGTAAGGCAAATACGCCGATAATTTTTGATTCACTCCGACACATTCCTCATCTACCAGGTGCATAATGGCCTGGGTAGTTGCAGCAACTTTTGTTACAGATGCCAGATCATACAAATCGTCCGGCTTTACCGGATGACTTTTTGTGTAATCCAGATGACCGTATGTCTTGTGAAGGATTACCATTCCTTTACGTGCAACAAGAACCTGACAACCGGGTATAGCCTGGTATTCAATTGCTCTGTTTACGATTTCATCAATTTTTCTAAGTGAATCAGCACTCATATTACCTTCAAGAGGTATAGAGAATTTCAACCTGCCGGAAGTTTCAGTTTTAAGCCCTGATTTTCTTGCTTCCCAGTTCAGAGAAGACACCGGCAACAGTCCGCTTAAGCCGGTAGCCCCAAAAATCGCCTGAGCTGAAAGCTTTTGCACAATATCGGAATTCTCATATGACACAATAAGAGCCTTAACACGGTCGAGTTTCCTAAACCGCGGCAATATATATGGAGTCGCAAAAACATCAAGAATTACTGATTTATCGTGAGAAAGTGAATCTGCCAGCTGAATAATCACATCATTGATCCCGTACTGATAAACCGGGCTTACTGAATTTGCATGGACACTGATGATCAGAAGATTATATTTCTTCAACGCCCTGAAAATACTATCTGTTTTATCGTTACCATCACCTTTAATATAAAAGAACTTAACAGGCATATACAGATTCAGCATTTGTTGAAAAGCTGTATCCCGGACATCACTGAAGACAATAGAGGCAACTCTTAATGTATCGAGCCGTTTTAAAGGTAAAATATCCTTTTTGTTTTCCAGTAAGGTAAGCGCGAGTTCTGATAATTTCTGCTGTAGCAAAACATACTCCGGCTTATTTAGATCGGCAGCCAGCCCTTCAAGCACAACCGGCCGGTAAGTATGCAAGCCTGCCCAGTATTTAGCTGCAAGTATTCTGCGGCATTTCTGATCGATCAGCTCTTTGGGTATTTTGCCATTTTTGACTTTCCGGGAAAGATCTTTAATGACTTCAGAAATGTCTTCGGGCATAAGCAAAACGTCGTTACCTGCCAATAGCGCCATTTCTGCGGCTTCTACAGGTTTAAAATGATTGGTAATTCCTTTCATGCTCAATGCATCGGTAAATACCAATCCTTTAAAGCCCATCTCTTTCCTTAGAAGTGTATCAATTACGAGGTAGGAAAGTGAAGAAGGGATGTCATCACGCGGATCGAGCGCCGGAATATTAAGATGGGCCGTCATAATCCCCGAAAGACCGTTATAGATCAATTCCCTGAATGGGAAAAGTTCAATGCTGTCAAGACGCTCCCGAGTATGATTTAAAACAGGAAGCTCCTTGTGAGAATCCGAATCTGTATCACCGTGGCCTGGAAAATGCTTGGCAACTGAAATAATTCCTCCGTTTTCGAGGCCGATCATGTAGAAAAGAGATTTTCGACTTACTGCAATAAGATCCTCGCCAAACGATCGCCTGTTAATTACCGGATTCGAAGGATTGTTATTTACATCAACTACAGGTGCAAAGTTTACATGGACTCCAAGCCTTTTTAATTGCCGGGCTATTTGCACTCCCATATCAAAAATAAGACGGTCATCCTCCACAGCTCCGAGCATCATCTGGCTCGGATATCTGATTGTGCTGTCAAGTCGCATAGCAAGACCATTCTCAGCATCCATGCCAATCAACAGTGGAATTTTTGAAAAAGACTGGTACAGATTTGTGAGTTCAGCCTGCTTATGAGGTGCGCCCTGGAAGAACACCAGCCCACCAATCTTCTGTTCCCTGATAAGTTCGGTTATTTCCTTTTCGTTACTTTGGTTATCATTGGAATATGCGGCCACCATAATCAGCTGAGCAATCCGTTCCTCAATAGTAAGCGTATCAAGGACAGAATCAATCCAGGACTCAGGAGACTGAAGAAATTCAGGATCGGCTTTGATGTCAGTCAGACGCAATGATTTCTCTTCGAGTTCGCCCGATGGAATAAAACGGGTAAACAGGATCATAATGATCAGTAGACCGACAATCAGTACTGATTTGAGAAAATATTTGTCCATTCCCTGACTTCGCAATGTCTATAATTGTTTACTAATCTGCCAGGTATATAGTTGCGTTTGCAGGTAAAAATCTGCAATCAATCTTAGAATAAAATGAGAATATGGAATGCACATGGATTCAGCGGTTGAAAGTAACAAAGAAATGTAAAATTTCAATTGTCCTGAAAACTTAAGCGGTGATTGTAATCATTATAATGCCATAGACGGTTTGGCCATAATTCATCGGCTATTTCATCCGGGAATATCTGGATAATCTGCCGGCAGAAAAGGCTAATGGTCAAATAGCTAAATCCTGAAAAGTCTTTTAATCAGACCTGTGATATCAAAAAGCACCCATACATAACAAATAGTTGTCATAATCCAGATAACTGACAAATTAAACCACAGAGTATCAGTTTTTTGCTGATACAGTGTTTTAACAGGACTGAAAAGGGCTGCTCTTCCCGTTTCTGAACGTGCTGTGTCAAAAACCATTCCGCTTGTGCGGACAATCTGGTCATCAATTATCTGATAAGGCTTTTCTATACTGTTTCGGGTTACAGTTTCTTCGAGCGCCAGATTGTGGTAATCCTGTCTTATCCTTGCCAGTTCATGAGCCCCAAGTGAATCTACCAGTCTTCCGATAAGGGCTGTCCTGTGAATGTTCACTGTATCGTACAGGTCATGAAAATGGTAACTGAGGTATGTAAGGTAACCACTAACCTCTTCGGCTATCTCCTCCTTCTCCCGGATTTCTGGAATCTGTTTCATTAATTCAAATGGTGATACATCCGAAATTGCATCTGCTTTTTTAAATTCATTCTGAAGCAGGTTAATATTATGTTTGATGCTATCCTGATCTGATGAATTCAGGCAATTGAAGAGCGACCGTTCAAGTCGTGGTACAGCCTGAAAGGCATAAAAAGCAGCGAGATCGAGCTTCTGATCATATGGATACACTAATTTTTCAAACGTATTCTTTTTAAAATGATCTACTGCAAGGATTTCAAAGCCCCAACGCGAAACCATTAAGTCACCAACAAGTGGTGTGAATTTATGATCACCCAGATTAAGCCTGTCATAAGTGATGATTCCTCCGCCAAGGAGCAGCTGCAGAGCGATAATAATTGGCAGGATTGCTTTGTACACGAAATGCCTTGATTTAAAATCGGATGATATTACAAGCCCCAGCAAAACTCCAAATGCCGCAGCACTGAAAAGGACCACCCAATAAAGCCAGAGAAGTTCTTTTATACCCAATAAAAGGTTCGCGGTAATCAGATAGAGCAATATTTGTATGCCAATGACCGGAAATATGTAAACGATTTTTGAATTAAGATAACTGAAACGGCTAAATTCAAGGTATTCCTCCTTTTCAAGGATGTTCTTTTCACGAATGATCTCATCAACACTTGCAATCAAACCGAGGAATATTGCTATTACGACACTTATAAACTGATAAAAAGGAATATTTCCGTTAGCAAGAAAGGTATATTTTTCACCTGTACCGGTACGCAGTAAGAAAGCAATGAGGAGTGCTGCAAGCGGTCCTGTAAATAATGCCTTTACAATTTCACCAGCTTTTGAAAATTTGCATTTAAAATTACGGATTGAAAAAATGAACAGTTGAACTTCAAGATTCGGTATTTTGAGAATCCGGGCGGGTAACCTCGTTTGTTCAGCCTGTCTGATATTCTGGAGCGCCTGTTCTCGTAAAAACTGGTCATGCCACAATGCCGGGGCCACAACCCTGTTCCAGACATGGGAATCCTTGTCCGGCAATCTGTAATACACCCAATCCAACAGTCTGGCGGGATCTATTGTTTCACTTTCCTTTTGGGTAAGTTTAAGTGTTTTGAAAAGGTAAGCCGGAGCATCCTTTACAGCACCGTTATAAACCGGATAACCACCTTCATCAAGGATCCAGATTTTATCAAACAACATAAACGTATCGCTATCCACCTGGCTTATTGATGTAATAACGAGGTTTCCGGAAAAAGAATAATCGTGCAGTACCTTAATGACCCGACATGCATCTGACATACCCAGGCCTGAAAGTGCATTATCTACTAGCAGGATCTGAGGCTCCCTTAGTAATTCAAGAGCAATATTAATGAGTCTTCGCTGGCCGGGCTGCAATTGCTTGTTGTCAGCATTGCCGACGACCATATGTTTTATATCAAACAGATCTAATCTGCTTAACAGCGCGTTGACCTTTGCTTCGACTTCTTTTTTGTTCAGAGAACTGTAATATAATTTTGCTGTAAGAAGAAGGTTATCAACAACTGTGAGTTCTTCAAAAAGCAGATCTTCTTCCGGTACAAATCCGATAACCCCCTTAAGAAGGTATTTGTTTTTCCACAGATCATAACCGTTAATGCTGATTTTTCCTGAAGTTGGCTTTAATTTACCAGCAAGCAGTTTAAGCAGGGTGCTTTTTCCAACACCTTCGCGCCCGACAATTCCAATAAGGCGACCTGTGGTTTCAACAGTAGAAAACCTATGGGTCTCCTTTAAGCCTACCGTATTAATGTATTGAATATCGTCAATTGAAAATGTAAGCTCACGCTTTTCTCC
>DATAEX010000115.1:0-2763 GCA_036257765.1 Bacteroidales bacterium | reverse complement strand
CAATCAGAAGGTCGCATGATTTAATAGCCTTGAATGCAGGCTCTGTCCCTAATGTTCCAATGCCTCCAAGGGTAAGTGGGTGATCGTCCGGCAAAATATCTTTACCACGCAGTGCTTTAATAATTGGAGCTTTGATGATTTCCGCTAATTGCTTAACCTCTATTATGGCATCCCGTGAGCCGATACCAGCCAGAATGCATGGATTTTCTGATTTATTTATAAGTTCAGCAGCCCCCTTGAGGTCATCCTTGCCCGGAATAATACGAATGGAATTATCTATGATCTGCTTTTGCTTTTTGAAATCACTGACCTTCTGGGTTGAAATGTTGCCAGGAATATTTATGTGTGCGACGCTATTTTTTGAAAGTGCTGTTTGGCATGCCAGGATGGCCAGCTCCGGCATCTGTTCCGGATTTACAATAGCGTGATTGAAAACGGTAACATCATTAAACAGGGAAAGCAGGTTAACTTCCTGTTGATATGCGGTTCCTATTAACGCTGTTTCTACTTGTCCCGTAATAGCTAACACAGGAGCATTATCCATTTTGGCGTCATACAATCCATTCAATAAATGAATTGCACCAGGTCCTGCCGTCCCAACACATACAGCAAGCTCTCCGGTTAATTTAGCCTGTGCAGATGCTGCGAACGCACCTGCTTCCTCATGCATCACATGGATGAACTTAATTTTGTCCTGCTTCCTTAATGACTCTATCAGTTCATTGATGGCATCTCCGGGTATTCCGAAAATATATCTTACGCCATATTCAGATAAAATATCGAGAAGGGCATCGCAGACATTCATAGGTTTTAACTGAACTTAATACTTTTCTAGCTTCGACTCATGTCGGGTGAGCCCACAACCGTTTAAGCTTGGGTTACATACAAAGAGCAAAAAAGATACCTCCGAAATTTTGATCTGACCACAAAGAAGCGCCAAGCCTTTTAGATAGCGGTTTAACATTCGGTTAGAATTAAAATAGTTGGCTTAATTTTATTCTTTATAAGCAATAAAACGTAGAGGAAACTCCACGTTTAATGAAAATTTAACCTCAGGATCATGATACTCAAAATCCCGGCAAGTCTCTAAATTTTAGCTAAATCTGGCGGTATCCTGAACCCACCTGCGGGCAAAATCTTTGTAGTACCGTATATATTTGTTTATATAAGCAGCCTGGCTGAGAAATAATCAAAAACATTACAAATGCGGACATCGATATCCCCACTGGTGGTGATATGATAAGTGTTTAATCGATTAAAATTGGTTTTATAAAACATTCGTCATATTCATTTGTTATCAGAGAATAAAATAAAAAGTTCCACAAATACCAGTAATGCTCTTAATATTCATGACAGATGATTTATGAGGTTCTAAACGCTCTTAAGATTAAACTGAATTCTTCATTATCTGAGGTTAGGAGAGGAACAGAACCTTTTATCATACTTTCAAATCCCTGGACCAATAATGATGTTAACAAAGGCGCAACTTTTCTTAATTCAATTTCATTGATAAATATCGAAGAAGAAAGACACTTTAAAACACAGGGGCTTCAGGTTACACAAACTGCCGGACAAAAAAAGAAAGGTGTTTATTCAAGCCGCGAACCAGACATCAAGTTGAATTTATATATACTCATCAGTGCCTATAACAAAAGCTATGATGATGCATTGAAAATCATTTCGAAAGTTGTGAATTATTTTCAGGAGTTTAATGTTTTTGTAAGGAAGAACGATGGCTCAGAAGATGACATGCCTGAAAATCTTGAAAAGATTGTTGTAGAGTTATATACCGCCACATTTGAACAACAAAATCAAATTTGGGCTTCGTTAAGTACAGGTTATATCCCTTCGGTCATTTATAAGCTGAGGATGATTACAATTGATACAGCAAAGAATCTGGAAGAAAAAGCAATTACCGATAGGATAATCAGGATACAAAATGGTATAGCCTTACAGTAATTTATATTCCCTCTCATTCCAAGCCGTTAGTTCCCACATTTCATTTATTGGATTTCCACAACCTTTAAAACCTAAATTATGGCAGTGTATAAAACCCCTGGTGTATATGTTGAAGAAATTGCAACATTACCTCCATCCGTAGCTGAGGTAGAAACAGCTATTCCTGTTTTTATTGGATTTACGGAAAAAGGTCCCAAGAATGTTCCGAAAAGGATCAGTTCTCTTGTAGAATATCAGTTGTATTTTGGTAAAGCTGTGCCCGAAACGAATTTTGCAGTATCCATTGAAGCGGATAACACAGTAAACGTTTCTGTGGACAAGAAAGCCCGCTCCAAGTTCGTCATGTTCTATGCCATGCAATTATATTTTGCAAATGGTGGCGGGCCATGTTATATTGTTTCAGTGGGTAATTTCGATGCCTCGTCTTTTGGAAATGACGTATATCAGGCAGCTCTTGATGTGATTGAAAAAGAGGACGAGCCCACCTTGCTTGTCTTTCCTGATGCTCCTTATCTTATTCCTAAAAATTACAATGACCTGATTGTGGATGCTCTGAGTCAATGCAGGGACCTGGGCGACAGATTTGTAATTATAGATGTCCTCAGCGTTGGCGATGAACCCAGTTTGCTTGATGATACTGCAGCTTTCAGAAATATAAATACATCGGCCGAACAGGCAAAATATGGTGCAGCATACTATCCTACCCTCAGCACTTCTATTCCGTATGTGGTTGATGAAAATAAAATCAACGTAAATGTGCCAGCTGAATCCAAACCCGTTTCTGCCCCATTGGTATCTGCGGTT
>DATAEX010000059.1:0-7914 GCA_036257765.1 Bacteroidales bacterium | reverse complement strand
ATCACAATTGTTGCTGCAAAGGAATGATCACGTGGAAAGTAATGATACCCGAAAATACACCTTTTTATGTAGAAACGATCAACGGAAATATTACGGTAACTGGAAAGACTTCGGAAATCAGCGCCAAATCGATAAGTGGGTTTATCGACTGGGAAGTGACACCCGGCCGCAAAGCCGATCTGGAAATGAAAACCATATCAGGTACTATGTACTCCGATTTGTCGTTAACCAACGAAAGCGGCAATAACGGCATCCCGCAGGTAGTTGAAGAAGACCTTAACGGAGGAGGCATACCTGTCAGGCTCGAGACCATCAGTGGAGATATCTTTTGCAGGAAATCAAACTAGGCCCAATTTAAGACACCGATCAGAAAATCAATTTGCCCTCCTTTTCAATACCCCACCCTTGAAGCGATAATCCTTCAAGGGTTCTTTTTTAACAAATTTTTAAAAAAAATTAAAAATCGATGGTTACAATTTGCCCTTTGGTGGTATTAACCTCTGGAACGTTAAGTTTTTTTACTTAACCAAACCCGGGGTGCAATGAGCAAAAACGCTAATAAAACCCTAGTGCATCCAGTTGTCCAACACCCATAGTTCCGTTAAATGTTACCCCTGAAGAGGCCTCAGCTTCTTCGGGGGTTTTTGTTTTGTAGGCCACGCAGTACCTGGTATTGCTATTTCTATTTAACATAATTAGACCACCCCGCCGGGGTGGGGGTACCCCGGCGGGGTGGTCTATCAAATACATATAAATTTTTATATTTTTGGATATAATACTTTAATATGGCGGACAAAGCGGTGTTTTTCAAATGGACGGATCAGATGAGTGTGAATTCATCTGAAATTGATGATCAGCATAAAAGACTTGTAGGATTCCTAAATGATATGTACCAGGCATTTCTCGACAGACAGCATATAGAGAAAGTCGGGCCGATAATTGATGAAATGGCTGCCTATGCAAAATATCATTTTGGAACCGAAGAAAAATATTTTGCAACATTCCGGTTTGAAGGAAGTGCCGAACATATTCTGGAACACTTGGATTTCAGGCACAAAGTGGAGGAATTTATTTCCAAATTCAAAAAAAATAATAGTGCACTTACTTACGAAGTAATGAATTTCCTAAGAAACTGGCTTAATAACCATATAATGGTTACTGACAGGAAATATATTGAATGCTTTAAAACAAACGGCGTCAGGTGAAGAGGTCAAACTATGAAGCTAAACAATTGCAATACGGCTATTTTTGTTAAAGAAATAGAAATCTCAAAGAATTTCTACAGAAATATATTGGGACTTGAAATTGATCTTGATTTCGGTAAAAATGTAGTATTTAAATCAAGTTTTGCAATTTGGGAAATTCAAAAAAATCATATAATACCATCAACTCTTGGTGTTGATAATATAATTACCAATTCGGTGAATCGATTTGAGTTGTATTTTGAGACAGATAATATTGATGTAATTTATTCAGAATTAAAAAACAGAAAGGTCAGTTTTCTTCACGAGATACATGAGGAACCCTGGGGACAAAGAACGATCAGATTCTTTGATCCGGATAATCATCTTATTGAAATCGGAGAATCATTAATAGTATTTGTTTCCAGATTCCACGAACAAGGTAAGTCGGTTGAGGAAATCAATAAGAAAACTTCAGTACCTGTTGAAGAGATTAGAAAAATATTAATGCTTTAAGAATTCCAATATGACCAGGCTAAATCTGATTACTTTATGTCTTTTAATTGAATCCGTATCCTTTGCCCAGAATCCGTTCATAACTCACATGTACACCGCGGATCCGTCGGCCAGGGTTTTTAATGATACATTATTTGTGTTTCCATCTCATGATGAGGATACGGCAACACGATTTTCCATGCAGGACTGGCATGTCTTCTCGACCACTGACATGAAAAATTGGAAAGATCATGGAGTGGCATTTGGTTTAAAAGACCTGAGCTGGGCTGATTCCGAAGCCTGGGCACCAGATTGTGCCAAGCGAAACGGCAAATATTATTTTTATTATCCGGTTGAACAGAGTATGATCGGCGTCGCAGTAGGTGATAACCCCTATGGTCCTTTTAAGGATCCGTTAGATTCAGCGCTGATCCATATCAAATCAATAGGTGTTGTCTGCAATCGTGATTTTATCGACCCGGCAGTTTTTATTGATGATGACGGTCAGGCATATCTTTATATGGGGCAGCTCGTGGTTAATGCCATAAAACTTAATGAGGATATGATCTCTTATGATGGAAAGGTATATTTGCTGGATGGAACAGATGATTTTTTCGAAGCCATCTGGATGCATAAATATAATGGCAAATACTATCTTTCCTATTCGGCTACCAGCGGCGAAATAAAGTATTGTACAAGCGACAATCCGTTAGGTCCTTTTAAATACCAGGGAATCATTTTGCGGAGAATGAACAGCGGAACAAATCATCATTCTATTGTCGAATACAAGGGCCAGTGGTATATGTTCTATCATAATTCCGATTTGTATTTCCGTAAACATCCCGAAGCAGAGCCTAAGTTCGGATGGGGTCATAGCGGAAGTCCTCATCCATTCCGCCGGTCTATTTGCTTTGATAAATTATTTTACAATGAAGACGGTACTATAAAAGAGGTGATTCCAACTTTGTAGAGACTGTCTAAAAAGTCAATTTTGAAATAAAGGCTGTCAGGTCTTACAGACGCTGACAGGTTATTTTCAATGACTTGTATTTGACCTGCCAGCGTCGCCAGACCTGTCAGCGTCTCGTTTTAGACCGCTTCAATACAAGATATTGCATCTCTGCACTTTTAATCCAACAATTCATTCAAATTCCTGTTAAAGCATGTAAAATCCTGACCAATGCAAAAGAATAAACCTGCCACTGTCGATGAATATATAGATAGTGCTCCTGAATTAGCTCAAGCAAAGCTCAGAGAGATCCGTTCAATACTGAAAGAGGTTGCTCCGAAAGCAAAAGAACAAATTAAATGGGGTTATCCGGTTTATGAGGAAAAAAGAATTCTCTTTTCTTTTTCCGCTTTTAAAACACATATAAATTTTATGCCCACTGGTCCTTCAATGGAGCCATTCATGGAAGAATTAAAGGATTTTAAAACAGGTAAGGACACCATTCAGTTTCCTTACAATAAACCACTTCCGAGAGCATTAATAAAAAAAATTGCCTCCTTTCGTTTGAAGGATGTGAAGGAAAATGATGCTAAGTGGATGTATTAGAAAATTTAACCGGTAAACAAATAAAGGGTTTATTGCAACTTAAAGTGTCTAGTTAAAAACCTACAACTAATATTACCGAATAAATCATGGATAGGAAAGATTTTACACGTAAACTGGCACTGCTGGGTGCTTGCCCATTTGTGGTATCAAAATTATTTGCCAATGAAACGGCTAATATAAAAGATGAAGATATCAAGGTAGTAGAGGCAAAAAAGCAGTTTGTCGAAAACTGGCTGGCCGATCTGCTTGATTCTATTGAAAAGAATCTGGACAGGGAAACGCAGGAAAAGCTGATTGCATATTGCGGTGTTGCATGTTTTAACCGTCATCAGTTTAAAAAAGATATCGCTATAACAAGTAATGGCAGCCTGGATCAACTGATTGAAAATTACAAGAAAAATTTTGAGATTTGGAGAGAGGGCAACCAGGTACATATTCGTTATGGAGAAGTCTCAAACCAGTGTTATTGTCCGGCCGCCAATTACAGAGCTTCGAAACCCAACGATATACATTGTGAGTGTACACGAAATACGCATAAAACCATATTTGAAACCGCTTTAGGAAAACCATTCCGGGTGGAAGTTGCTGAAAGCCTTCGTCGTGGCGGAAAAACCTGTCACTTTGTAGTTTATCTGGATTAATCTTTGGAGAGCACGTGCTCTCAGGTTATGCTTCGACTACGCTCAGCATGACACTCGCATAACACTCGCATGACTCTCGGATGACTCTGGACAGTTAATGCGTCTGTTATTCTGTTCTTATAGAACTGGCCGGATTTAATATGGATGCCTGATACGCTTTGTAACTTATAGTGATAAATGTTATAATAAGCGTTAGCAATGCAGCAACAGTAATAAGAACCACTGAGATCTTAGTCCTGTAAACATAATTCTGCAGCCAGTTATTCATAAAATAAAGGGCAACCGGTACCGCGATTATAATACCGAAAACAACAAGAACCAGGAAATCTTTTGAAATAAGTTTCAGTATAGTACTATCATTGGCTCCGAATATTTTTCTGATTCCAATCTCCCTGGTACGCTGTTCGACCATATAGGAAGCCAGACCGAAGAGACCAAGACAGGCAATGAAAATGGCCAATAGTGTAAAAAGGGTAAAAATCAGCCCTCTTTTTTCATCTGCTTCAAATTGTCCTTTAAACCGATCGGTGAGATAGGCAAAATTATAAGGCTGATCAGGGAATATATTATTCCAGGTAGTTTCTATAAAATCAAGCGCTTCCCTGGTATTATCTCCGTCGAACTTTATATATAAAATGGGATTAAATTCGCGATATACAAGTATCAGCGATTCCACTTCATTATACATTCCCGTCTGATGGTAATCTTTCATCACTCCTATAACCTGGGCCCTCAGCGTATTCGAATCACCCAGCTCCACTTTCTTACCTACAGGGTCCTTCCAGGCCATGCGGTTGACAAAAGTTTCATTGACCACAACTGAATAAAGCGTATCTGATGGCATTTCAACCTGAAAATCACGACCTTCCGCAATTTGTATTCCAAGAGTTTCTATAAAGTCATGATCCACTACTGCAAAATTTACGCCCCTTTCGTCCATTCCCTGATCGGTTTCAACATTGAATATCACCTTTCCCGATCCTTCTCCTATAGGTGTATTGGTCGAGGTCACATACTTAATATTCTTATTTTCAAGCAACGCCTGCTTTAATACAGGATACTTTCTTACCATATCGCCTTCAAGCTGGAGGTTGATCACATTAGACTGATCAAATCCCTGATCCATATGCTTCAGGTAATTCAATTGCCGGAACACTACCAGCGTACAAATTATCATAATTACGGATACGGTGAACTGAATAATCACAAGCACTTTACGAAACAAACTACCGGCCGAGCCCTGTGTGATCTCTCCTTTAAGAACGGTTACCGGACTGAACCGGGACAGGAAAAAGGCAGGATAGCTTCCTCCTATTATCCCGACTATCAGGAAAACAATCAAGACTGTCAGTATTAACACAGGAGAATAAATAACGCTTATATCGAATGAACGACCAGCCAGAGTGTTGAAGTTCGGGAGCAAAAGGATTAAAAGTACCAGGCTGATTACAAGGGAAAGCAATGTGAAGAATACCGATTCGGATAGGAACTGCAAAATAATTGTTATTCTGTCTGATCCTACTACCTTGCGAAGACCCACTTCCCTTGCCCTTCGTGCTGAACGTGCAGTTGAAAGATTCATGTAGTTCATTGCTGCAATTAATACCAGGAAAACAGCAACGACAGAAAAAATGTAGACATAAGTTATACTTCCTGTAGGTTCTGGTTCCTGTGCATTTGTTGAATACAGGTGGATCCGTGTAAGAGGCTCAAGAACATATTCAATTTTAATATTCATTCGCTCAAAAATAGGTTTCATATATGCATCATACATGCCCTGCATTTTCTTTTCGAATGCTTTTACATCTGTATTCTCAGGGAACAATAAGTAAGTGAAGACGCCAAAATTACCCCATGAACCAATCTCTTTAGGGAGGTTATTTCGTGCAGCAATAGCATCAAACCTGAAATGGGAATTTCTGGGAACGTCCTCTATCACAGCAGTTACTTCAAAGGTCTTTTCGGAAGACTGAATCGATTTCCCTATAGGATCAGTATTACCAAAGTATTTTGCGGCCGTTTTTTTGGTAAGTATGATCTTATTAGGTTCTTCGAGTGCTGTTTGTACTTCGCCTTTGATCACTTTGAATGTAAACACGTCGAATAAAGTGGAATCGGCATAATAAAAATCCTCCTCATTAAATTCTTTGTCCTGATACCGGAATAACGTACGACCCATATCAATGAATCTGACATATGCTTCAACCTCGGGATAGTCATGCGCAACCTGTGGTCCAAAAGGGATCTGTGCTACAATCCATGTAAACTGATCATCAGGTTCAGTTATCTTCGAGGAGACCCTGTAGATACGGTCAGCCTTTTCATTATATCGGTCATAACTTATTTCATTTGCCGAGTAAATGATCAGGAAAAGGGCACTGGTAATACCCAGTGTAAGTCCTACTATATTCATTATGCTATATCCGAAATGCTTGAATACGTAGCGGACAGCAGTTTTAATAAGATTCTTAAACATAAATCCGGTTTATGGTTGAATATATAAATGAGACTGACTAATCTGAATTTGGTTACTTTAATTTCCTGCTTTCTTTACTAAAATTAACAAGATATGATTAATAAAGAATTTTAAAAATGATTATCATTCAGGACATCCTCGCATTCAAACTTTAACCGGGCTTGAATCTTCTTAAACAACAGGATGACATTTATTACTCAGGATAAGACCATTAATGACTCCCAGGATGATCATTTCTACAAGGCCTGTTAATAGAATATAAATGGAAGTTTTCAAAGGGACATTCAGCATGATATGATTTGAAAGAACACCCATTACTACCCTGAAAAACCACATTATCAATCCATAAATGACACCTTTTAAGAAACCTGATCCTGTAGGCAGAATCGAACAAATCAACAGAAATACAGCACTGATAATAAAACCATAAATTAAGTCAATTACCAAACCTGCAGGTGCATTGATCTTTTGCCTTGCAAGCGGTTTATAAAACTGCATAAGTTTTGAACCAAACGGATTGGCGTTGATGATTGCATCCAGGATGCCGAAGATCAGTCCACCGACAATGGAAGAGATTACATAGGATACCATGGTGATAACAATTAGTAATTGATTCTTTAAAATCTCAGAGCTTCATCGATGAAATTCATTTGCATCGTAAACATACTGAATAGATTGCATATTATCAAACAAAAAGAAGCATCCCATTGATTGTAATGTTTTATTAATCAATTCGTCCTTATATATAATCAGACTCTTTTCATAAATTTTCATTATGATAAAAAGTGTACCGAGAATTGCCTTTCGCAATTTATGGAAGCAAAAAGGCATTAGTCTAATAAACATTATTGGATTATCAATGGGCATAGCAAGCAGCTTGATTATTGCCCTGTTTGTAATATATGAATTAAGTTTTGACAAATTTCATGAAAATACTGGCAATATTTATAAAGTATATCAGCACTCAATGGTTGAGGGTGAGGAATCCAGGGACGCCTGGACACCGGTTCCAATAGCAGCAGCTCTTAAGGCTGAATGCCCTGAAGTGAAGGAAGTGGTACGGCTGGCGCAAACTGATGATATACAAATATCATCAGAAGAAAATTATTTTGAAATTGAGAATGGATTATATGTAGATTCTTCATTTTTCTCGATATTTTCCTTTGATCTTGTCATGGGTGATAAAAACAAGGTTTTATCCGAACCAAGATCTATTGTTCTTACTGAGACAACTGCCCGAAAAATATTCGGAAACGAAAATCCTGTAAATAAATTAATCCGGTTTGAGGCAGATACAGGCTATTTCAAGGTTACAGGAATAAGTCAGGACCCTCCTGAAAATTCGCACTTCGATTATAATATGTTGATTTCAATGGATGGATTCTGGGATCATAAATCCCAATTCTGGCTAAGAAGTAATGTGAATACTTATGTACTTCTTCAGGAAGGTATTCCTGCTATTCAGCTGGAAGAAAAGTTCCCGGGTTTGATTGACAAATATATCGGACCCCAGTTACATCAGGTGACCGGAATTAGTTTAGAGGATTTTACCGGTAAGGGAAATTA
>DATAEX010000054.1:0-5086 GCA_036257765.1 Bacteroidales bacterium | reverse complement strand
GTAAAAGCCGGCAGGGCTTATGTAGATGCTTATGTAAGGTTTTTCCATATGGCAGAGGGAGAAGCAGACGAAGGTCATATGCAAAAAATTACTCCGCACTCACAGCATTTGTAAATTTTAATTTCCAGCACCGAATAATTTCTTCCGACTTTGTGGAATCTGCGCCCCACAATTTCAGATTCTTTGCTTTTGTACTTTTCCCTTACGCTACTGCCTCAAATTGGCCCAATAGGCCTAATTCGCATGTAGGGCACGCCCTACCTGTTCTTGCTACTTCTATTTAACATAATCGGACCACCCCGGCGGGGCCTCCAGGGGCCCCACCTACGGCGGGTTCCGGCAGGGTCACCTCCCCCAAACCATCACCAGTATTTTTTGAATGATAAATATCATCCTTTGACCTTTTTGTTCTAATTACAACGTATCTATTTTTTTGTATATTTGCGGCCGTTCAGCCAAAAACTAATTTGTACTTATGAGTAGCGAAACACTCGTTCTATTTTTTGTAATTGGCGTGGTCCTTGTAGGAGGCGCCGTTCTTTTTGCCTACTATCTCGCACCGTCATCTGTTAATCCTGCCAAGTCAGAACCCTACGAATGCGGGATTCCGGTAAAAAGTCCGGCCTGGATCCAGTTTAATGTTGGCTATTATTTGTTCGCCATTATATATCTGGTTTTTGATGTAGAGACCGTCTTTATATTCCCCTGGGGTGTAGTTATGCGTGAAATCGGATTAAGGGCTTTCGTTGAAATACTCATATTTTTCGCAATTCTCGGACTTGGCCTGCTCTATGCATGGCGTAAAGATGCTTTGAAATGGGTATAAAAATAAAATCGATGAACTATGAGGATTTCAAGGATAATGAAACCCTCGAACTTCTTAATAAACCAGGTGGCAATGTTATTCTGAGCACCATTGACGATATTGTCAACTGGGGGAGATCAAACTCTATCTGGCCGCTTACATTCGCCACCAGCTGTTGTGGCATCGAAATGATGGCAACTGGTGCGCCACGACATGATTTTGCCAGGTTCGGTGTTGAGGTGTACCGTGCTACACCACGTCAGGCAGATGTAATTGTTGTGGCCGGGACCATAGTCCATAAAATGGCGCCGGTTCTAAAAAGACTTTATGACCAGATGGGCGATCCGAAATGGGTGATTGCAATGGGAGCTTGCGCTGTGAGCGGCGGACCATTTTATTATAATTCGTATACAATTGTAAGAGGCGTTGATCAGATCATTCCTGTAGATGTATATATACCCGGATGCCCGCCACGGCCTGAAGCGCTGCTTTACGGTATTATGCAACTACAACGGAAGATCAAGTCAGAAAAAAATCTGTCCCTGGGAAAAAGGGAATCTAATCAGGCCAAAAAGCAGTAACATCTATGGATATTCAATCATTGAAACAATATTTCACTGATCTTTCACAGGATATCACCATTACCGACGGACGACAGTACACTGAAATATTAGTTCCGGAACAGGCTTTCCATAGCTTTTGTACCAAAGTCAAATCGGATGAAAGTTTAAAGTTTGACTATCTTATGAGCCTTACAGCAGTTGACTGGAATGACCATTTCCTGATTGTATGTCATTTGACTTCGACAACATTCAGGCATTCCATAGTGGTAAAAACCAAAGCCGACAGACAAAATCCGATCGTTGATTCATTGTTTGATGTTTGGAGAACAGCTGAATTCCATGAACGTGAAGTTTATGATCTGTTTGGGATAAAATTCAGAAATCATCCCGATTTGAGAAGATTATTTCTCGAGGATGAATATGGTTTTCCGCTGAGGAAAGATTTTACGGATGAAAACAGAATGATCATCAGGTAATGCAGGAAGAAACCATTAAAAATATTATCCTGGGCGAAGATGAGGATTATATAGTAAATGTGGGCCCTCAGCACCCTTCGACACATGGCGTGTTGCGATTTGAGGTTTCACTGCAGGGTGAAATGATCAGAAAAGTAGTGCCTCATTGCGGATATATTCACAGAGGAATTGAGAAAATGTGTGAGCGGCTGACCTATCAGCAAATCATTCATCTTACCGACAGAATGGATTACCTCTCGGCACATATGAATAATGAAGCTGTGTGTCTTTGCGTTGAAAAAGCACTCGAGGTTGAAGTTCCACAAAGAGTAACTGTTATCAGAGCCATAATTGATGAACTCAACCGTATTGCCTCTCATCAGCTATGGTGGTGCGCTATGGGAATGGATATGGGTGCACTTACCACCTTCTTCTATGGTCTGCGTGATCGTGAAAAGATACTGGATATTTATGAGGAATCGTTCGGCACAAGGCTGATTCAAAGTGTGAATACGCCCGGAGGCCTTATGATTGATATCCATCCCGGTTTTCAGAAAAGGGTTAAAGATTTTATAACTTATTTCCGCAAGAAGCTTTCTGAATACGATCAGCTTTTGACCGGAAATGTGATTTTCAGGGAACGTACAATGGGCATCGCACCGATGAGTGCGGAGGATGCCGTTCAGTACGGAGTAACCGGTCCTGCCGGACGAGCATCTGGTTTTTCTTGCGATATACGAAAAGTTGATCCGTATGGGGCCTATCCCCGTGTGAATTTCAAGGAAATTCTAATGACAGAAGGTGATACGCTTGCCCGGTATAAAGTCAGGATTGCTGAAATGTATGAATCGATGAAGATCATCGAACAGCTCGTGGATAATATTCCGGAAGGTGATTATTCAGCAAAAATGAAACCTGTCCTCAGACTACCTGCTGGTGAATTCTTCCAGCGGATTGAAACCGCACGTGGCGAACTGGCAGTGTATATTGTAAGCGACGGAAATAAAACTCCGTACAGAATCAAATTCAGATCACCAAATTTTTCAAACCTTTTTGTGATAAGTAAATTGGCTCCCGGATATAAGATTGCAGACCTTATTGCCATAAGCGGCTCTCTCGACCTTGTAATACCGGATATTGACCGGTAAGGATAATTTGAATTTAGAATATGAATATCAATATATACGATTTTACGGCACTTACACGATGGATCGACACAGGTCTCAAATCTGTGATGTCACATGGATGGGCTTTATTTACCGAGCTCGTAATTATAGGTTTGGTTTTCCTCATCTTTTATGCGCTCCTAGGCCTGTTCATGGTTTATGCCGAAAGAAAAGTTTGTGCCTTTATGCAGAACCGCCTGGGCCCTAACAGAGTTGGCCCATTTGGCATATTTCAGACTGTTGCCGACCTGATCAAATTGTTGATGAAGGAGTTGATTCCTATCAAAAATGCCGATAAGCTGCTTTTCAATATTGCTCCGTTTATAGTGATCATTGCATCTTTTATGGCGATAGCTGCTATACCTTTTTCCAAAGGGTTGCATGCTATCGATTTTAATATCGGAATATTCTACGTTATCGCTGTATCGTCGGTCGGAGTGGTTGGAATACTACTTGCAGGCTGGTCGAGCAACAGTAAATATTCTCTTATCGGAGCCATGCGTAGTGGTGCGCAGGTAATCAGTTACGAACTTTCTGTTGGCCTTTCATTGCTTACTATTATTGTTTTTTCCGGTACAATGCAGTTATCGGGTATTGTTGAAAGCCAGGCGAATGGCTGGTGGATATTCAAAGGACATTTGCCAGCACTAATCGCATTCGTAGTTTTCCTTATTGCCAGCACGGCCGAAACAAACCGCGGACCATTTGACCTGGCGGAAGCCGAATCAGAACTCACTGCCGGTTTTCATACTGAATATTCAGGTATCAGATTCGCTTTCTTTTTCCTTGCTGAATACATGAATATGTTCATTGTAGCATCAATTGCCGTAACGGTTTTCCTGGGCGGCTGGATGCCGCTGCATTTCGGAACCGATACAGGTTTTAATCATGTAATGGATTTTATTCCTCCTGTCGTATGGTTTTTCGCAAAAGCTTTCGTGGTCATTTATATCATGATGTGGTTCAAGTGGACGTTCCCCCGGTTAAGGATTGATCAGCTGCTTACGCTTGAATGGAAATACCTTCTGCCGGTAAACCTGCTGAATATTGTGGTCGTGGCTTTTTTAACACTTAAGGGATGGCACTTTTGATTTTATGAAAGTAATTATTGACTATATAAAGGATATACTTTCAGGTCTGAAAACCCTGGTAGATGGAATGCGACTGACCGGAAGCTATTTTGTGAGTCCCGGTGAAATTGTGACACAAAAATACCCTGAAAACCGGGACGTTTTAAAGATGCCCGACCGGTATAAAGGTGAGATCATTATGCCGCATGATGAAAACAATCAGCATCGCTGTACAGGTTGCGGAATTTGCCAGATGAATTGTCCCAATGGTACAATCCAGGTGATTACCAGAAAAGAAATGAATGCCGAAGGAAAAGAAGTAAGAGTAATTGATAAGCATATCTACAACCTGGGCATGTGCACATTTTGTGGATTATGCGTTAAAACCTGCCCTTCGGATGCTCTCGATTTCAGTCGTGAATTTGAAAATGCCGTGTTTGACCGTTCGAAACTAATCAAAACTTTAAATAAACCGGGATCGTCCCTAAAAAAAGCCGTGAAATAATGGGTGCCAATGTTTTCATGTTTTATCTTTTTTCAGCAACCATCCTGGTGTTTGCACTTCTTACAGTAACCAGCCGGCGGATTTTGAGAGCAGCGGTATTTTTGCTTTTTTCCCTGGTTGCTACTTCCGGATTTTATTTTCTGCTTCAATACCAGTTCCTTGCCGGCGTCCAGCTGGCACTTTATGCCGGAGGTATTGTTGTGCTGATCATTTTCTCAATTCTTCTTACCCATCATATAAGCCATAAATTTGACCGGCCACCTCTCATGAAAATAGTCTCGGCACTGATTGTGGCTATTGCAGGAGCAGGAATTACAATAATTATCATCATGGCCCATCCCTTCGAAGTCGCCAGTACCCAGGAAATAAATGCCGATATGACCACCATAGGAAAACAACTTATGGACACGGAAAAAAACGGCTATGCCCTGCCCTTTGAAGTGATCAGTATTTTATTGCTTTCCGCTATGATCGGAGCAATTGTAATTGCAAAAAAAAGTAACAAGTAATCATGATCCACGG
>DATAEX010000051.1:0-3130 GCA_036257765.1 Bacteroidales bacterium | reverse complement strand
CCATAAACCTTTGCTATCAGGTAAAATGATGCCCTGAAATCAGGATCTTTTTTGCTGATATTAAGTGCATACAGGTTGGCATCGGTTATATTGGTAGTAAAATCGAATGCAGGAATGGAATCAGAAAAATCCACTTTACCTAAAAACTCAAGATCAATATTAGGGTCTTTTACATTGACGGATCCATTAAATGTCTTATTGTTAAGATCGCCCGAAAGTGAAATATTTGTATACTGATATTGCATCAGGTCGAGCTGTTTAATTACACCCTTCAGTGAAGCATTAATTGATTTTCCTTGGACGGTCGCACCGTCAATGGTGGCAGAAAGACTTATGTTTCCGATTTTTCCTGAAGCATCGGTCAGAGTACCAAGATCAAAATCATGAACGTTCATTCTGCCCTCAAAACTCAACTGGTTGGAAGTGTCGGGCCTGAACAAAAGGTCCGTGCTGATTATACCCAGACCCGTATTAAATTGTCCGTAAGCAACAAAATCGTTGATAAATCCGGTAAAGTTGCCGGTATAGTTGATATTTCCCAGTTTAACAAGTTGTTCTGGCATTCTTATACCGCGCCTCTGCAGCAATTCAAATGCATTTATATCTCCCGCGGTAGTTCTGAGCTGTTCAATATCAGCCAGAATAAATGTTTGTCTGATATCAGGAAGTCCTTCAAACTGAAGAGTGCCCTTAAATATTGACGATTTGCCGAAAGCTATGGAAATGTCTTTTGCCCTGATATTGTTTACGGGGCCGCTTACCACTCCGGAGAAGGTAAGCTGTTGATCGTAATTACGGAAAACTTTTGAAAAATAGCCCAGATCAACCAGGCTTATCAAAGATTTTTCAAGATCGACTCTCAATCTGACGGAGTCGGTAAATGTGCCGGATTTAAAGGCGGAAAAACTTTTAAATTTTAATGTGATATCATCACCCCGTATTTCCGAATCGGGAGTCTTAATCCTTACCTTCCGGAATGAAAGGAATGTTTTACTTTGACTAAAGCGGCTTGTCAGATTTTCAATTGTCAAACCACTTTGTTCCTTAAAATTCAATGATCTTATATAAAAAGAAAGAGAATCCCTGGAAGGCTTAAACCTCCTGATATCGGCATTAATGTTGTAAGCTGCCAGGTCGGTGTAATTCATACCATATTCAATCGGCGCAAAATTCGTATTCTTTAATGTAAAACGGCTCTCTTCGAGTCGCAAATTATGAAAATCAACAGTCCATGCACCGCCTTTCTTTTGACCATCTCCTCTCAGCTTATCAATAAAGTAATTCAGGTTTAACCCTTTTTCATCGTCAGTTACCAGATTTAATATGGCTTCATCGAAATTGATACTACCTATTGAAACTGATTTTCTCAGGGGATCAATATAGCGTATGCCTGCTGTTATACTTTTAGAAAAAATCAGAGTATCTCCATCCAGATCTTCCAGGTAAACATTATTAAGCCTAATCCGGTAAAGATAAGCCATATCAACACTACCCACAGTAAACCGGGTACCAAGCTTATCTGAGACAAATTGCATCACCTTGCTAACAACGCGGTTCTGTATGTCATCGTCCTGAAGCAACAGAAATGCTGAAGTTGGCAGCGCCATTACAATGAGCAGCACAAATACTGCGAATTGTAACAACTTTTTAATAATTTTGCGGCTCGCCATAGCTAAGTCAACGCCAAAGTTGCGAAAAAAGTTTATTAATTACGGGTAATAATGAAATTAACTATACTCGGCATAGAATCTTCATGTGACGATACTTCAGCAGCGGTTGCAGAGGATGGTTTCCTGTTATCTAATAAAATAGCTAATCAGCAGGTGCACAGAGATTTTGGCGGTGTTGTGCCGGAGCTCGCCTCGAGAGCTCACCAGCAGAACATAATTCCTGTGGTGGATGCCGCCCTCAGAGAGGCCGGCAGAAATATAAAAGATGTTAAAGCAGTTGCCTATACCAGAGGCCCAGGTTTAATGGGTGCGCTGCTCGTTGGTTCATCTTTTGCCAAAGGACTTTCACTCGCCCTTAAAGTACCCCTGATCGATGTAAATCATTTACTGGCTCACATACTTTCTGTATTTATTGTAAGAAAAGATAAAGCCTTAAAAGTTCCGGAGTTCCCTTTCCTGTGTCTTGTTGTTTCGGGAGGTCATACGCTCCTTGTAATCATGCATGATCATTTAAAAATGGAGATCATTGGACAAACTATTGATGACGCAGCAGGTGAGGCTTTTGATAAATGTGCCAAAGTCATGGGACTTCCCTACCCGGGGGGGCCGCTGGTTGACAGGAATGCTAAAAACGGTAATCCGAATGCTTTCAAATTTGCAAAAGCCTCAATTAGAGGCCTTGATTTCAGCTTCAGCGGTCTAAAGACCTCATTTCTGTATTTTTTGCGCGATCAGATGATCGAAAATAAGGAGTTTATAAATCAGAATTTGAATGACCTTTGTGCTTCCATACAAAAGGCAATTGTTGAGTCTCTTACATCAAAGCTTCTTAAAGCAGCACAGCTAACGAATATAAAAGAAATTGCAGTTGTCGGAGGAGTTTCAGCTAATTCAGGTCTTCGGGAGGCTGTGGTACATTTAGGTAAAGAAATGAATTGGAGTATTTATATTCCTGAAATCCAGTATTCAACTGATAATGCTGCTATGATAGCCATAACAGGATATTATAAATTTCTGGATAACCAATTTTCATCACATAGCATCACACCGGTGGCCCGCTTTGACCAACTTTAAACAGAAACTAACTCTTCGTCAAAATTAATGTACCGTTGGTCAATTATATTTAAAATCATTATTCAGTAATGATCTCTTGTCTCCTTTAGGTTTGATTTGATATTTAGGAAAAACTCAATATCAATCGGAATATTCAATGTCACACTCGCCATGAAATTCAGACAGATGACAGGTTACACAACGAATATTATTTATAAATTTGTTATAACCGATACTTTTTTAGTAGCGGAGGGTAACTTTTGTTTTTGAATGGGCGTATAGGCTACATAAGAAATTTTCTTTCTTACTGCTATTTTTATGGAGAATCTGCTGATCGAGAGTACAAAAAAAACACCTGATGTTGCATTTAATGCGGATGGCAGGATGAGGATCAGCGGTCGTTCCAT
>DATAEX010000015.1:0-3367 GCA_036257765.1 Bacteroidales bacterium | reverse complement strand
GAATTATGCCGTCTGTTCAGCAGAATCAGATCCCTGTCGATTAACGACTGTATTCCGATACTTAACCTGTTTACCGGCGTATGCGAAAGATTCCTTAAAAATTCTGATGTAAGGTCGTCTGGATTAGCTTCAACGGTAATTTCAGGATTTTGGGCAAGAAAATTCAGCTCGTATATATTTTGAATAATATTATCCAGCTGCTTTACCGAAAGCAATGAAGGTGTTCCACCGCCAAAATAAATTGTATCAATGATTTCGTTCTGTAAATAGTCCTTCCGTGCAGATAATTCCTGGCTGAGAGCCTTTAAATAATCGGGTATCAGTGCCGTCATTGTTGACTTATAAAAATCACAATAACTACATATCCTTTTACAGAATGGAATATGAATGTAAATTCCTGCCATTAACTCATTAACAAAAAACCAATGTAAAAATTGCAATTTATTTGATTCATTTCGTAATAACTTTTAATTTCACGTAATACCATTTTATGAGCGTCGGCCGCAGAAAATCGATTTCCACGGAAGTTCAGATTGAGAAGAAACAAAGAATTGATGAAATCCGTGCATTGAATGAAAAACTAACTCTCATCAATGAAGAGCTGATCATTACCAATGAAGAACTTAAAGCCTATCAAAATAAACTTGAGGAACTGGTCTCGATAAGAACCTTTGAGTTAAGGAAGAAAGAAGAATCACTCAGTTACAAAAGCAAACTTGATCATCTGATATCGGATATTTCGACACGTTTTTTCAATCTGTCACCCGAGCTTGTAGATGAATGTATTAATAACTCCCTCAAAGAAATATGTGATTTCTTTGTAGCAGATGCCGCTTTTCTTGGTCAGATTTATTATTCAGAAAACTGTTATAGCCTGACTCACGTCTGGAATAACGATAAAGTGTCCTTTAATGGAGTCTATTTCAGGAGAGCCCCGCTGAGTGATATTATCTGGTGGCTGGAAAAGATACATGAAAGGGATTACTTTGTTGTCGACTATAGGAATAAAGATGCCGGTTATTCATTGCAGAACAGTGATAAAATTTCAGTTACAGGAAAAATTACGTTTGTTCCAATTATTTTTCAGGGCAACATTGTTGGTTTTACGGGCATCAGCTCTTCTAAAAATGAGAGTGAATGGACCTCGGATGAAGTTGCTCTGTTTCATCAGTTCGGGGAAGTCTTTGTAAATGCGCTCAAAAGGAAGGTTTCAGAAAAAATCCTTATTGAGAATGAGAGAAATTATCGTGAAATCTTCAATGCAACCAGTGAAGCAATTATAATTTACGATTACAAAAATGACCATATAATCGATGTAAACCAGGCAGCTATAAAGTTGTTCGGAATTTACCAGGATAATGAAGTCAATGTCCGACAGGAAAATGATCTAAAAACTGTAACGGGATTTGATCAACCTGCTATAACCAGGCAAATCAAAAAGACGGTCAAAGAGGGTTCAGTAGTATTTGAATGGCACGCAAACCGCAAAAACGGGGAGAAATTCTGGACAGAAGTCTCACTTAAACATACGGAAATCGCAGGTGACCTTAGAATTATCGCAGTCATCCGAGACATTACTGAACGAAAGCTTTCTCAGGAAATTATAATGCAAAGCGAGGAACGCTTCAGATCAATTGTGCAGTTTCTGACTGATATTATAATGATCATCGATGAAAAAATAAATATACTTTACGAATCACCTTCCTGTTCAGTAGTTATGGGATATCCCCCGGGGGCTCTTATAGGAATGAACGGCCTCGATATCATTCATCCCGAAGATATTCAGGTGGTCCTTAACGACCTCATGGATGTTTATAAACGCACCAATGATCACAGACCAACTGAATTCAGGGTCAAACATTTCTGCGGAAATTGGATATCTCTGGAGGTTGTTGCAAACAATATGCTAAAGAACCCCGCTATACAGGGCATAGTTATAACCGGCAGAGACGTTACAGAAAGAAAACGGGTTGAAAAAGCCTTAAAAATAAGTGAAACCAAATTCAGAAATATTTTCAATAACAGCAGTGACCCTATTGTAATAATCAGTAACAAGTATAATTTTCTCGAAGTAAATGATGTTTTCCTTAAAGTTACCGGATATACACTCCAGGATACCAGCAAAATGAAGCTCACTGAAATAATTACAGATCCCTATCTTCCACAAATGGTGGAAAATCTCTCAAAAATATTCCGTAAAGAGCATCAGCCCGCTCTGGAATGTGAAATAAAAGGCAAGGATAAACAATCGTTTCCTGCTGAAATTAATAGTAAGCTCATAGATTACGAAGGTGAAATGGCTCTGATTTCTGTAATAAGAAATATTACCGAACGAAAACAACTTGAGAACCGCATTCTCGATACAATCATTTCAACCGAAGAACAAGAAAGGGAAAAGTTCGCTCGTAATCTTCACGATGAGCTCGGTCCGCTGCTATCCAGCATTAAAATGTACGTCAACTCCCTGTCTGCTTCGATAGAAAAACCGAAACATGATTTTATAACTTCACAACTTAAAATAATTCTGAAAGAAGTTATTCAAAGCACCAAGGAATTGTCAAACGACCTCAGTCCGCATGTTCTCGCGAATTACGGACTTGTTGCCGCCCTTGAATGGTACATAAATCAACTTAAGCCCTATATTTCCATATCATTCGAAACCAATCTGAAGGAAGAGCGTTTTCCATCATCGATGGAATTGTCTGTTTACAGAATAATAAAAGAATTGATTAACAATACAGTTAAACATGCCAAAGCCGAACACATACAAATCAGGCTGTTTTTGATCCTGAAGAATATTCATCTGCATTACGACGATAATGGGGTCGGTTTCAATGAAGGATGGCATAATAACTACGAATTTATGGGTATGGGTATGTCTAATATTATAAGTCGATGCAGATCGATTAATGCCACAAGTAAGTTTTTCAATAATGCTCCAAAGGGTATGGCATTTGAAATGCAGGTGCCTGTTGAGGAAACCTGAAATTAAAGTATGAATTTACCCGGAATCATAATTGTTGATGATCATCGCCTGTTCCGTAGCAGCTTGAAATTCTTACTTGAAGCAAGTGGGAAATACCGGGTTGTGGGTGAAGCATCAAACGGTAAAGAATTGATTGATATATTATTGCAAGTTGTTCCCGATCTGGTTATCCTGGATATCCGCATGCCCGAAATGAATGGCATTGAAGCAACAAGACTTTTACTTTCCAAATATCCTGATCTTAAAATACTTATTTTATCGATGTTTGGTGAATCGCAGTACTATAACTCATTAATCGATTTTGGTATAAAAGGTTTTTTACTTAAAGATGCCGATAACGACGAATTTTTTCTGGCTGTTTCAAAAATAATCTCCGGTGAA
>DATAEX010000444.1:0-5967 GCA_036257765.1 Bacteroidales bacterium | reverse complement strand
ATTACTTTTTTCAATGATAAAACTGTCGGGGGATCAGTGGGGATGACTTCTGTCAGGATTGGAGAATAATGTTTCAGGGGTTTCAGGAGTTTCAAGGGTTTCAAGGGTTTCAAGGGTTTCAAGGGTTTCAGGTTGTTCAACTATCTGAAACCATATGAAACCATATGAAACTAAAACTACAAGCTTGTTTTTTGTAATATCCGGTACACATAAGGATATATTTCGCAAGCAACGCATAGTCCGAAAACGGATTCAAGAAAAGAAAACAATCCGAGGATTCCGCCAAGAATAATTGCAGGTAAAACCGCGCCGGACAGAAAGGATACTATTATCAGCAGGCTGAACACAAATCCGATTCGGGCCGCGAAAAGCTTGGGCCCTGCATTGATCTGGTATCCGTTAATTGAAAAATATTTGACAATCCCTCTTGATGAAATAGCTAAAAGACTGTATTGCGAATAATCAGCTGCTCTGAGCAAAAAGTCAACAGCCAGGAAAAGTACAGGAATGATGCTTTGAGTAATTAAGAAAATCAATAGAAGAAGCATAGTAAATGCCGCATTAAACCGGGCTACCCTTTCGTTTATCTGCTTGTCCGTAACAGGGCAAAATGCAAATGATTTCATAACTAATAATTTATAACATACAAAATTAATCCGCTATCAGATCGTCGTCAATCCCATTAAAAAGGTAATTTTTATACCTAATAGTGGGTATATGAAGCAAGTGGCTTCCTGTCAAAAACCTGATGTCTGACGGTTTTTAGCGCTCCTCAAACTGTCAGACACCTTGCATTGGAAGAAAGGTGTCTGACAGTAGGATAATCAATCTTACTGTCAGACACCTTGTTTGGGACTGGCTGAGGAAGGTTGTCTGACAGTTTATGAGTTATCCTGTCGCGGTCAATTTAAGTTTGGAGTATTGTGCCTGTATCCTGCAGCCTGTAGCCTATGTCTTTTTTCATTTTCACAGGAATTTATTAGATTTACATTACCCGAATTGATTTGCGAAAACTCAATATCAAAAATGTAAACTTATCCCTATGAAAACTAAGTCTATTGCTGTTCTCTCATTCATGATGTTCTTGCAGTATTATATATGGGGCTCATGGTATGTGACCATGGGAACCTATATGACAGAATTTCTCAATTCCAATGGCATTCAGATCGGCGCCGCTTACAGTGCCCTGGCCATAGCCACCATGATTTCCCCTTTCTTCATTGGAATGATAGCCGACAGATTTTTTGCAGCCCAGCGTTTGATGGGAATTTTACATATACTCGGTGGACTCTTACTGTATTTCGCATCGAAAGTAGACAGCAATAGTGGATTTTACTGGATTATACTTTTGTATTCACTTGTATATATGCCTACAATTGCATTATCGAACAGTGTAGCATTCCGGCAGATGTCAGATCCCGGAAAACAATTTCCGATAGTCAGGGTCTTTGGAACCATTGGCTGGGTAATAGCAGGATTGATGATAGCCCGGTTAGGAATCGAAAAAACTCCGGGTACTTTTCACATGGCAGCCATAGTATCCGCTGCCCTTGGTTTGTATTCATTTTTACTGCCTGACACACCTCCACTCGCAAAAAAAGCAACCTCTTCAGCAAAATCGATACTTGGAATAGATGCCTTTGTGCTGTTTAAGGACAGACCTTATCTCATATTCTTTATAGCTGCGATATTCGTATGTATTCCGCTTTCATTTTATTTCGGTTTCGCCAATCTGTTCCTTAATCAGGCCGGAATGGAAAACGCCGCAGGAAAAATGATACTGGGACAGGTATCGGAAGCTCTGTTTATTCTGGCTATACCTCTTTTGTTTAACAGTATCGGGGTTAAAAATATGCTGATCATCGGAATGACTGCCTGGTTACTCAGGTATTTGTGCTTTGCATTCGGGAATGTTGATGCAAATGTATGGATGCTGTATACCGGGATAATACTTCACGGAATATGCTACGACTTTTTCTTTGTAACCGGCTATATGTATACCGAGAAGAAGTCGAATGACAAAATAAAGAATGCAGCTCAGGGATTATTTACTTTTGTTACTTATGGTCTTGGCATGTTTATTGGTACATGGTTTTCCGGATTTGTTACCAACTATTATTCTGTAAATCAGGTTTACAACTGGCGAAGCATATGGATAGTGCCCGCAGTTATTGCGGTGGCCGTATTGTTTTGCTTTATATTCTTCTTTAAAGAAAAGAGAAAGATCGAAATTGCAGGAGAAAATTGAAATAATAAATCTTTTCAGGCTGGAGCAACCTGACGGTGTTTAAATGCATCCTGATACCACAAGTTCTTAATAGATATCCACATGAAGAATTTATTCTTACTCTTATCATTTGTATTATTAGCTGTTTCCTGCTCAAAGGAAAAGAATGAAATTGAACTTACACAGGATGTGCTATTTCAGATGATTGTGTCAACTCCCTGGCAAATAAATTTATTCATTGATGATGACATTATTGAAACCTCCGATTTTGAGGACTATACATTTACATTTTTGACCACTAATCAGGTAAAAGCTACTGATGGGACAAATACGTCTGAAGGAACCTGGTACGTGATACAAGATGGAAACGAAGACAGCGAGAGCGGACTTACCTATCATATTGATTTTACTGCTCCGGAAAGCTTCACAGGATTAACAGAAGGTTGGGGCGTTATTTCAGCCACACAGGAATTGATACGCCTGCAGCATACCAATGCGGAAGACGGAAGCATTGATTTCCTAACTTTCGCCCAGAAATAGCCCGGTACCATGTAGAGACGCAAGATTTTGGGCACCATAAAAATGCCATCGGCATTTTTTCTTTGTGTTCTTAATTCTTCGGGTGCTTCGTGAAACCTTTCCATCAAACCTTATCAAACACCTCTATGCTTCCTCCTCAACAAAATATACCCGCTGATTACAATGATTATTCCGGTTAATCCTGCTAAAGGCACAATAAGAATATAAAAATCACCGGTAATATTTTGGAAGAAACGACCTGTATGAATTTCCAGACAAACACTCCAAAGTGACATCCCCGATTCTGAAAGGATGTTTTCAGGCATTGACGGAAATTTTAAGGAATGCTGAAGAGGGAGCATTCCATATTCATAATCGGCCAGGTACAATCTCCCCGTATAGTCGGCAATAACTCCGGTTGTTTTCATTTCACCCACTGGTCTTCCATAAGCTGCCGGAGAATAAGGTTGCCCGGTGTAAAGATCAATAATCGACTCTTCCTCGGGATTCCATAAAAAGATCCCGCTGAAGGATCCGATCAGATAAGAATCGTCGCCTGTCTTTTTAAAGACGTTTATACCCATTATACTTACTGGGGGTTGTATTGCAAACCGTTCGGGCACCAACTCCTTCCGGTCCGTGAAATACATTCCTTCCGATGTTGAAAGTAATAGTATCCCCCGTTCCTGATCGTAAATGATGTCTCTTAGTTTATCATACCATGGATTGGGCTGATCGAGATGAGAATATTTGAGTGGAGGCAAATTTGCATTAGCAATGGCTATCAGTAAAGGTGGGCGCAAAAACATTCCGGTAAAAAACAAAATTATCAATAATATAAAGGTCCATGAGCCCACTGAATTATGCCATTTTAGCGACCAGCTGCTTGCGCGGGAAATCGCGGCAGTTGATTTTTTACGTTTGAACCGGCTTCGGATCCAGGCAGGAGAGAAAAAATAAATTATTCCTGTTACGGAGAGAAAAAGGGTTATGATTCCGAGAAGATCAACATAGATTTTTCCCGGAAGACCGAAAATTTCCCCTGAATGAATCTGCCAGATAGTCTGGAACAAGGTGACCTTTTTTTCATAATCAGTTGGCGTTTGCAGTTCCGTTCTGGTCAATTTCGTATGAATCCCATCGGAAGTTCCTGTATAAAGGTATGAACGGCTTAGTGCATAAAGTGTATCGCTTACACACTCAAGCCCGGTGAATCGTTCGGATTTTTTATCCGAGTTGAGTTTCTGCCAAATCTTATTCTCACGGTTGTAAGCGTATATGCCTGAAAAGGCCGCTGCATACAGATTACCATCCCGTGAAAGATGTAAATCAAATACTTTGCGTTTATCGACGCCATGCGGAAAACCCGAATAAAACGGTGTGTAATCCAAAAACGATGAATCTGTAAGCCAAATCCCGATATTTCCGTATAAAAGGATGCTATCCTTATTAAGTGTAAGACTGCCTTTCAATGCGGCATTATTCCAGTCTTCATAATTGTAATTTTGGGGCAGAATGTCGCGGCGGATGTCAATTCCCGAAAATAGTTCCCTGTGATTGAGGATTATCCCGGTAACAGCGTAATATAAGAGAAAGAAAGCAATGATCAGGCCCGGCCAGCGGTGCAGTTTTTTGTAGAGCTTCCAGGGTTTCCGCATGGGGGCAAAGATAGTAATTCGAGTTTGATCCTTTCTCAGTAAGTCTGCACAAACAAAAAAAGCTCCCCATTACTGAGGAGCTTTTAATACAACCATTAACCTAAAACCAATTGTCCCTATTAGTAACCCGGATTTTGAATGACATTCGGATTCGAAGAAATTTCATTGAATGGTATTGGGAACAGCTCATTCTTCGGAGCCTTGAAACCGGCAGCGGGATTTGAATTCCAGCTCATCACTCCGTTTATGAAGATTCCCGTCGGAATTGACTTCCCCTGCTCAGCCAGAACAGCAGCCGCATCGCCCCAACGAACCAAATCCTGGTACCTGGATCCTTCACAGTATAATTCCAGTTGCCTTTCCAGCTTAATGTCGTTGAGAGTAACTACATCCAGTGAAGGTAAATTAACCCGGTTTCTTACCCTGTTGATCAAAGGCAGCGCTAAAGATTCCTGACCATTCTGTAAATAAGCTTCTGCAGCCATCAGCAGTACATCTGCAAAACGGATTATCCTCAGGTTGGTGCCGTAATTCAATTCACTAACCGGACCTGCGGTTTCGGCTGCCCAGGTTCCAAATTTCAAGCGTATAAAACCCGGACATCCCCATGGATAATTATTAGTTGCCGTATTCCTGAGTGAGCCGCCGGCAGCAACAATCTGCGATTCAATAGCTATATTGCCGTGCAGACGCACCGAATCTCCGGCCCCCCGGTACGCATTTAATATATTAAACGTAGGATATCCGAATCCCCAGCCACCATTGACACCAAGGGTTCCACCGTTAAATCCCTGATCACCGCGGGGACCGCAAAGTTGCCATACCGTGCTGCTCGGGTTGGTTCTGGATGGATCGACCCACAAGTCACCATAAGGATTCGTCCAATCGTTTCCTCTTGTACTCACCCAGCTCAACTCGAATATCGATTCCTTGCCAAACTCGGTTGACTTTCTGAACAGGTTGCTGTATGCCATTTCATTTGTGCCATATCCCAATTCATCAAGTGTATACAGGTCGTATTCGCCCGATTCGATTACTTCCTGGAACACTGCCGCTGCTTCACTATACTTTTTCTGGTACAGTAATGCCTTACCTAATAAGGATTGCGCAGTCCCCTTACTCACACGGGCAATATCCAAACCTGCTGCTTTCATGCCACTTTTGACCGGAAGCGCGGAAATGGCCTCATCCAAATCAAGTTCTATTTGTGCGTAAATAGCCTCAACCGTCGAATTGGGCGCCTGCCATTCGGAGGGTGCAAGTTCGTGGATGGTAAGGGGAACCGGCCCATAGAGGGAAACCAGCTCAAGGTACATGAAAGCACGTATAGTTTTAGCTTCGGCAACCACCAGCGACTGATAAGGAGTAGGATCGATGAAACCGTCCACAATTTTATTAGCCCTGTATATTGCCATGTAAGCATACCGGTAAACATTTGTAATCACAGTATTAGTAGGGCCAAATGTAAATGTGGTCAGTTCCTGATATTCCGGCCTGTCACCCGAGTTTTCCCCTCCGGTATATATTTCATCGCATAAGGACATTTTGGCCATCCACATGCTC
>DATAEX010000443.1:0-4498 GCA_036257765.1 Bacteroidales bacterium | reverse complement strand
TCGCATTAAAGAAATTTTCCAGGACCCACCATGTCGACTGATTTATCGTTTCTTCACGCATCCAGTCAAATGCTTCAGGGTATATTACTGAAGACGCCATGAATCGGATATTTACTAAATAAATACCCAGAAGGGCAAAGCCGCGATATATATCCAGCAATTGGATACGGTAGCCGCCTGTTCGTGTCGTTGCGGATAGAGATCTATCTGACATTATCCAGGTTTGGTGATTCCATTGCTGAATTCAATTGTGCATTATAGTTTCGAGGGTATATTGAATCAATTTTTCTTATTGTAGATTTAAGAGCGATCTGTAGTCCATCTTCAGTCCAATGGGTATCCGTACCGAAGTATAGCAGCTTATTATCACGTTCAGATAAATAATCATCATAAATCTTAATAACTGGAATTCCCCTTTCATCAAGTTCTCTGTAAAGTTCGGGGATCAGATTTCCATAACTGCTTCTTAACGAATCTACAATATTGCAGTAAATAGTAAACTTACTGGGTATGATCATAAAAGCCATTTGAAGATTATACCTCTCTTTCAGTTTATCAGAAAGAGATTCAATATGGTCGCAGTATTTTTCTATCTCTTCCTTTGTATGCCTGTAATAAAAACCAGACGGATCTTTGCTTACTTCTGTAGAAACAAAAAGCCAGGGAACATCTTTCGATTTGTTTGAATACACAGGCGTCTGATCGGTTATATATCCGAACCACTTAAATTTCATAGTATTAATAGAAGAATGAATATCGTTGGTTAAATAACTCCTGCAGAGAAGTTGATCGAGAACCATTTCAGAATTGTGAACAAACAAAAAACCAACAGTAGCATCAAAGGCTTTTCTTAATAGGTTACGTTTGTCATGCGCATATGAATCGGGCTGTTCGTTGGCAAAACGAGTATAAAAGAATCTTTCTGCCGTTTCATAAATCATCAGCTTTGGAGTTCTGTTTGAATAATTATGTTGATCCAGGTATTCCATTGGCTTGTCGTACCGAACATAATGCACTTTCTTATTCAGGCTGTCTGACAGCTGCTCCGGGAATGTGGTCATCCTTGTAAAATCAAAAAAACTGTCACCAAATAATATAATATCCGCCTGTTCAAGAGGAGGATGTTTTTCAGAATAACGGTATTTTGTAGTGCATGGAGGTAGATTTTTTTCCTGAAAATCCTTTATGAAATTAAAGTAATAAAGTTCACCCCATCTGGTGTTTTCCCAATACTCAGGCACTATTTTTTCCTTTAACATTAAATTGAATAACGGTTCAATTCTAAGCGATATCCATATGAAAAAGCAGAACGCCCCCAATATGTATAATACCCATTTTAATGTTTTGTCATTCATAGCTAAAGGCATTAAAATTGGAAATATATAAAGTCATGTCCACCCCAGACGCCCAGAACAAAAATACCTAGCACAGCCAATCCGATTGCTATCCAGTTATAGGGTCTGGGAAAAGGAAGTAACTTAACATCAAATTCGAACTTTTCTTTTATCAGTTCTGCAATCAGTAAAAATACGATCAGGAAAACGGCTATACCGAATTCCCCGGGTATTCTGTAAAGATTCAGTGAAATCCCCGGTTCAAAGACAAACAGGTTTCTTACTATAATCATTGCATCATCCAGACTTTGAGCCCGGAAGAATATCCATGCAAATGCCGCAAGAATAAAGGTTAAGGATATTTGTATTCCCTTCTGTAATACAGGATATTTCGAGATTCCGGTCCTATCGTTGATTTTATTCCTGTATGGTGCTGTAATTTGACCAAATACCTGGTAGATTCCGTGCAATGCTCCCCATATTACGAATGTCCAGTTTGCTCCGTGCCACAAACCACTTACCAGAAAAACAATTAACAAATTGATATAATGCCTGTGTTTGCCTACACGGCTTCCTCCCAATGGGAAATACAAATAATCTCTGAACCAGGTTGAAAGAGAGATATGCCATCTTTGCCAGAATTCACGGATATTGGTTGCCAGGTATGGCCTGCGGAAATTCATCATAAGATTTATTCCCAGGATTTTGGCAGTTCCAATAGCGATTTCAGAGTACCCGGAGAAATCACAATAAATCTGAAATGAGAAGAATATGGTCGCAATGATCAAATGCTGTCCATAGAATTCTCCCGGATTGGAATAGACCACATTTACATATTCCGCAAGCCTGTCGGCAATAACAACTTTTTTGAACATGCCCCAGATGATATGCTTCAGTCCGTCAGAGATTCTCTGAACATCAATGAACTTCTCTTCATGAAACTGATGGAGCATATTCTGAGGTCTTTCAATAGGCCCGGCAACAAGCTGAGGAAAGAACATTACGTACAATGCATAAATTCCAAAATTTCTTTCGGCCTTTTGATTACCCCGATACACTTCAATAGTATAGCTCATAGCCTGAAATGTATGGAATGAAAGTCCTATTGGAAGAAGGATTGACAGATACGGGATAGGATTTTCAATAGTAAATCCTTTCAGAAGTACGGTGAGGTTTTCATTCAGAAAATTATAATATTTAAAAACCGCTAATACGCCTGTGTTGGCAATTATACTGGCTATCAGCCATATTTTTCTTTTCCTGCCATGGGTATTTTCCAGAAGTATTCCTGCGAAATAATCAATTACAATAGTAAATCCCAGTATTACAATGTATACGGGAACGAAAACCATATAAAAATAACAACTTGCAATAAGAAGCAATGCCCACCGGTTTTTGTGGGGAAGAATATAGTAAAGCGCAACTACAATTGGAAAGAAAACAATAAATTCAAGCGAGTTGAAAAGCATTGATAGGCAACTTTTTTAACAGAAACCCATCAAGCCCCCTAAAGGTTTTCCTATTTAGTTAAAATATTCTGCACGATTTTATGAAATGCGCATTATTTATGTTCAATACATCATTAGTATTTATCTAATCTGTATTTTTTTAGTAATAATTCCTTCAGTTGTTTGTGCTTTCATTATGTAAATGCCGGCAGGAAAATCGGATACATCAATGAACAAATTTTGCAAAAGAGATGAAGGTCTTTTAGAAAAAATCAGCTTTCCTTCAGAATCATAGATACTGAATTGTAATATTTTCAGATCTTTACTCTCAACGTTCAGGTACTTGTCGGCGGGAATCGGATAAACATTTATTAACCTTCCATCGGGGTTGTCTGAACCTGTAAAAAGACTAACTTTCAGATTAAACTTCTGTTCCGCACTGTCGCTGCCGTCTGACACAACTATTCTCACAGGTGCAATTCCCTGATCTGTTGTATCAGGTATACCCGACAGTAAATTCTCATCAGAAATAAATTCAAGCCAATCGGGTTTTTCAACAATTAAAAATTCAAGTATATCCTCATCGGCATCGATAACAGTAAATGCATAAATGTATTGCTCACCGATTGCAACAATCGTATCCGGGTAAGGCACAGAAGTAATAACCGGCGGATCATTTACAGCTATTATATGAATATTGAAATTAAAACTGTTGCTTTGATCCTTCCCGTCTGTTACAACAAGCTTTACACCCAGATCTCCGTTAAAATTCTGCACTGGAGTTATAATGGTTCCGTTATGTTCATAAAATACATCGTCAAGGATCAATATTTCCATATTTTCAACCGGGTCGTCAGGATCGTTTATATTCAGATCATTCATACTTGTTTCATATTGTGAGTCCTCATTGATAATAACTGTAGTTTTTTGTGATATAATTGACGGTGGATCATTCGTGGGTAAGATTTCAAATATTACCTCATCGCTATCCACTCCATGTAAAACAGGAATAAATTTACCGGGATCACGGGCTATAAATGTAACCGTTTCGGTTCCATTCCAGTTTGGATCTTTGGGAATAATAGTGGCTACCTTTGAAGAACTAATTGTAACCGTCAGATTCTGAGGTTCATTTTCAATTGTCCAGGTTATCGCAGCATCCGAATCGTCCAGATCACTTACATAATTATTTAAATTGATTAAAGGAAAATTTTCCCCTTCATGAATCTGTTGGTCAGGAATATCATAAACAACCGGTTTGGCATTAATCTCATCGATAGTATTAAACCATTTCTGACCCATTTTTTCATATCCGATAATATTGGGGTGTAATTCATCCCACATATCATTATAATAATTTATGCCGGCTCCGCACTCCAAATCAGTAAGTATTAGTTTGTCGCCATTGCTGATCCGGTTTTGAACCATTAACTTCAGACTATTATTGAACAGATTAACGCCCACGTGAGTGCCGCAAGGGAAATTTTGTATACTGATGATCGTTCCGACAATTACGAGTACAGGGTGTCCGGATTGCTGTTCATACTGATCAATTACGCTAAGAAGCCTGTTAATTTCGGTAACAGAATAATTTTGAGCTACCATATCATTTGTACCGATTTCAAGAAGAATAATGTCTGCAGGATATGATTCAAGGTATGGACCGTTTGTTATTGTACCTGTAAAATCGGATTTACCGGTCGCTATAAGGTCTGC
>DATAEX010000007.1:0-14442 GCA_036257765.1 Bacteroidales bacterium | reverse complement strand
CCCGATTGTTAAAATTATTCCTGACAACACATTTTATACTCAGGTAAAGCCTGAAGATGCTAAGGACATTGTCGAGGAACACATTGTTAAAGGCCGTAAAGTATCGAGGTTGCTTTACAAAGATCCCAAAACCGAAAAGATCATTACCGATTCGAGAGGAATGGAATTCTATAAAAAACAAATGAGAATTGCCCTCAGGAACTGCGGTGTCATTGATCCTGAAAACATCGGGGAATATGTTGCCCGTGACGGTTATAGCGCACTTGGTAAAGTGCTTACATCCATGACACCTGAAGAAACCATTGAAGTCATTAAGAAATCAGGATTAAGAGGTCGCGGTGGTGCAGGGTTCCCTACGGGTTTGAAATGGGAGATAACCAGACAATCTCCGGGAACCGAAAAATATGTGGTTTGTAATGCGGATGAAGGCGATCCCGGAGCATTCATGGACCGCTCGATACTGGAAGGAGACCCTCATTCAGTTATTGAAGCAATGACCATAAACGGATACTGCACCGGTGCATCAAAAGGATTGGTATACATCAGGGCAGAATATCCTCTTGCTATCGAAAGATTAAAGAATGCCATCAATCAGGCCAGGGAATTTGGATTATTGGGTGAAAATATATTCAGCACAGGATTCAACTTCGATATCACGCTGCGTTATGGAGCCGGTGCTTTTGTCTGCGGTGAAGAAACGGCACTCATCCATTCTATGGAAGGCGGACGAGGTGAACCTACCATGAAGCCACCTTTTCCTTCGGTTAAAGGATATCTTGGAAAGCCAACCAATGTAAATAACGTAGAGACCTTTGCCAGCGTGCCTGTTATTATATTGAAAGGCGCCGATTGGTATAACACCATCGGGACTGAAAAATCAAAAGGAACAAAAGTTTTCGCCCTTGCCGGAAAAGTTAATAACGTAGGTTTGATCGAGGTACCAATGGGTATCACGCTTCGTGAAGTAATCTTTGAAATCGGCGGAGGTATCAAGAACGGAAAGAAATTTAAAGGTGTCCAGATTGGCGGTCCGTCAGGAGGTTGTCTGACTGATAAGCACCTGGATGTACCAATTGAATATGAAAGCCTGATAGCAGCCGGCGCAATGATGGGTTCAGGTGGTATGATCATCATGGACGAGGATGATTGCATGGTTGACGTGGCCAAGTACTTCCTCGATTTTACTGTTGACGAATCATGCGGCAAATGTACTCCATGCCGTATTGGAAATAAAAGGATGCATGAACTTCTAGCCAACATTACAAAAGGGAATGGCACCGATGAAGATATTGACAGACTCATCAATCTTGGTAATGTTATCAGAGATACATCATTATGTATGCTCGGACAATCAGCTCCAAATCCGGTCCTTTCAATCTTAAGCAATTTCAGGGAAGAATACGAAGCCCATATTCGGGATAAAAAGTGTCCTTCGGGTGTTTGCAAGGCTTTGATGCATTATGAAATTGTTGCCGAAAACTGCCTTGGCTGTACTGCCTGCGCAAGGGCTTGCCCCGTAGGCGCTATAACCGGCGAACGTAAAGAAGTACATAAAATTGATCCTTCACTTTGCATCAAATGTGGTGCATGTATGGACAGGTGTAAATTCAATGCAGTAATCGTAAATTAAATTTCTCGAAAAATGGAAATGGTTAAAGTCACTATAGATAATAAACTTATTGAAGTTCCAAAAGGAACGTCAATTTACAAAGCCGCAAAACAGGCAGGAATTGAAATACCTGTGCTCTGTTACATGGACCTGAAGGATCTGAAGATCGAGCATAAACCTGGCGGATGCCGTGTTTGTGTAGTTGAAGTTGAAGGACGCAGAAATCTTGCTCCCAGCTGTTCAACGGATGTAACTGAGGGAATGGTTGTAAAAACACACTCGATCCGTGTTCTTAATGCCCGGCGGACTGTGATGGAACTGCTACTTTCCGATCATCCGAAGGAATGTCTTACCTGCGCAAAATCAGGTAATTGTGACCTTCAGAGTATGGCCATTAAGATGGGTATCCGTGAAATCCATAACGAGGATATTGCTGAAATGTCGACTTACAAGCCCGACTTTTCACCTGCCATCATCCGTGATATGAATAAATGTATCATGTGCCGCAGGTGCGAGACCATGTGTAATGAATTTCAGACTGTAGGTGCTCTGTCAGCGATCAACCGGGGTTTTATGTCGGTTGTTGCGCCTGCATTCGAGATGGATCTTGAGGATTCAGTATGTACTTATTGCGGACAATGTGTCGCTGTGTGTCCAACCGGTGCTCTTACCGAAGTTGATCATACACGCAAACTGATCAGGGATCTTTCGAATCCTGCCAAAACAGTAATCGTTCAGACTGCTCCGGCAGTCAGGGCTGCCCTTGGTGAAATGTTCGATCTTCCTGCCGGAACACTTGTTACCGGTAAGATGACGGCAGCATTGAGAAGGTTAGGTTTCAAATATGTATTTGATACCGACTTTAGTGCCGACCTAACCATTATGGAAGAAGGCACAGAGTTGCTCGACCGCTTGTCGCGACATTTGAATGGGGACAAAACAGTTAAATTGCCGATCCTTACATCGTGCTGTCCCGGCTGGGTAAACTTCTTCGAGTCGCAATTCGTCGATATGCTTGAAATTCCTTCTACAGCACGTTCTCCTCAGCAAATGTTCGGCTCAATTGCAAAAACATATTTCGGAGATAAAATTGGTGTAAAGCGAGAAGACATGGTAGTAGTATCAATTATGCCCTGTCTTGCGAAAAAATATGAATGTACACGTGACGAATTCAAGGTAAACGGCAACCCCGATGTAGACTATTCAATCTCGACCAGGGAACTTGCTCACCTTATAAAACAGGCAAATATTGATTTCCACAGTCTGCCCGATGAGGAATTCGATAACCCTTTAGGTGAATCGACAGGAGCCGGCGTAATTTTTGCAGCAACCGGAGGTGTCATCGAAGCAGCTGTTCGTACTGCATACGAGATCTATACTCAGAAGAAACTATCCAGGCTCGATTTCCAGGAATTACGCGGTATGGACGGAATACGTGAGGCAACTATTGATTTCGACGGACTTCCTATAAGGATCGGAATAGCTCACGGACTTGGCAATGCCAGGAAATTGCTGGAAGATATACGGAGCGGAAAGAGCAGTTATCATGCAATTGAAATTATGGCCTGTCCCGGAGGTTGCATTGGAGGAGGCGGACAACCTTTGCATCATGGCAACTTTGATATTCTGAAAAAACGTATGGCTGCTATTTATCGTGAGGATGCAGGGAAAGCCATAAGGAAATCACACGAAAACCCGTATATTATTAAATTATACGAGGAATTCCTTGGAAAACCATTAAGTGAAAAATCTCACAAGCTTTTGCATACCCATTATGTGGACAAGAGCAAAAAGATCATTTATATTTAATATCCCTAATTCTAAAGAGAGAAAACATCATGTCCAGAATAAAAGTAGAATTAAAAAAGAAGGACGTCGAAACAATAAAAGGGATTTGTAAGTCCTTCAATAACGAACCCGGTGAACTCATCAATGTACTGCACCAGGCTCAGCATACCTTCGGCTATCTTCCGGCTGAAGTGCAGGAAGTTGTTGCCAAGGAATTAAATGTTCCGGTAGCAAAAGTATACGGTGTTGTTACTTTTTATCATTTCTTTTCCATGATTCCAAAAGGAAAACACCCCATATCGATATGCACAGGAACAGCTTGTTATGTAAGAGGCGCTGAAAATGTGCTGGCTGAATTTAAAAAGACGCTAAAGATTGAAGTAGGTGAAACCACTCCCGATGGCAAGTTTTCAATCAGTTGCCTGCGTTGTGTGGGTGCCTGCGGACTGGCGCCGGTGGTAATGGTAGGAGAAAAAACCTATGGCAGGGTATCCCCCGAAATGGTGAAGGACATCCTTAAAGAATACGAGGATTAGTAAAACTTCTGAATTTTCGCTTTGAAAGGACACCCGTTGTGTGTCCTTTTTTTTGTCCATCGGGTTATTTTTTGTGCGAATTTTTGTCTGTCCGAACCCTTTGAAATAATTGTTAAAAATTGACGTTTATCTCTAATCTGATACCACTCATAAATTTTCTGTAACTCTTGGTATCAAATTGCGTACTAGATGACGTTACTAGTTATCAGATTCTCAAACCTTTTATTTCTTTTGTTGTTTAACCAAATGCTATTACAATGAAAAAGTTTGTTTTGGTAATTGTTACGGTTATTTTAATAGCTACCACGCTTATTTCATGTAACCAGAATGTTTGTCCGGCATATGTACTGGAAAACGATACGCAACAGACAGAAAATAATGGGTAATAAATTTAAAAATTAAGTATTTTAGTTTGTAAAAATCAAAACCATGACAATCAGAAGAATCCTAATTTCGCTTGCACTGATGTTGCTTCTCGCCTTTACCGTTGTTGCATGCAGTGGTACCAAGAACATTTGTCCCGCTTATTCAAATGCAGGTACAGAAAATACTGTGAATAATTCAAATAGCTAATTTTTAGACTGGCATTTATTTTGTAACAAATCCTACGGCTTTTCATCGTATATTAGCATTGTAAATAACCACATAGTGAATTGAAAAATTTTGGCGTCATTTTTCTGTTTATTTCACTATGCCAGATAGCCGTTGGTCAGGGGGAAATTGATCCCCAGGAAAAGATTCTTTTCCAGAATGAAAGAAGCATTTCCCTGTCACTTAATACCAATGGATTTGGCGCAGGGTATCGTTTCGGTAAGCGCAAAACTTACCTGAATAAAATACTTTACAATATTGAATTTGCCTATATAAAGCACCCAAAGGAAGCAAAAGTTTCTCCGGATGTAATTGGATATACAACCAGCAGAAGGTATGTTCCGGGCAAGCTCAATATTTTTGTCAACCTGAGGCCATCCATAGGCTTCCAGCACGAAATGTTCTCAAAAGAAGACCGGGGAAGCATAGCAATTAAATACTATTATAGCGGGGGTCCCAGCCTGGGAATAACCAAACCCATCTATTATACTTATGTGATCGGGGATATCAATGGCAAGGCCCTTTATACTATTGATGAAAAATACTCCTATCCTCAACATCCTTATGGAGTTGCCGGAAGGGCTTCATTCTGGAAAGGATTTGATGAACTTGGCTTTTATCCCGGATTACATGCCAGCGCTGGATTGAGTTTTGAATACAGCCCTCTTAACCAGGTTGTAAACGCAATTGATGTCAACGCCACTTTCGACGCGTTTTTGAAGAAGATCCCCATCATGCTCACCGAATACAACAGCCAGTTCTTTTTTACCTTATCCATTGCATACAGATTCGGTTGGATAGTTGATGCCAAATACAGAGCTCCCAAAATCACCAAAGAAGGTCGTCTGCAGGCCGATTGAGCAATTCCTTTATTTTTTTTCAAAAAACAAGAATTTTAATAACTTAGCCCCCGGTAGTTATTAAATGATTTTCTTTTCATAACCAATTAATTAACATAATAAAATGGCTAAAATAAAAGTAGGTATTAACGGTTTCGGAAGAATCGGCCGTCTTGCTTTCAGGGCAACATTCCTCCGCGACGACATTGAAGTTGTTGGAATAAATGATCTTATCGATGTTGAATACATGGCTTACATGCTCAGGTATGACTCTATTCATGGACAATTCAAGGGTAATGTAGCTGTTAAGGATGGTAAGCTTGTGGTTAACGGAAATTCGATTCGCGTGACTTCTGAAAAAGATCCGGCCAATCTTAAATGGAATGAAGTCGGCGCTGAGTATGTTATTGAATCAACCGGTCTTTTCCTCACCCGCGAAAAAGCTGAAGCCCATCTGAAGGCAGGTGCAAAGCGCGTTATCTTATCGGCACCTTCAAAAGATGATACACCTATGTTTGTTTATGGTGTGAACCACGATACATATAAAAAGGAAATGGATATCATTTCCAATGCATCCTGTACAACAAACTGTCTGGCTCCCGTAACCAAGGTACTGCATGACAATTTCGGAATGGCTGAAGGATTGATGACTACTGTTCACTCCACAACAGCTACACAAAAGACTGTCGACGGACCTTCAGCAAAGGACTGGAGAGGCGGACGTGCTGCATCAGGAAATATTATACCTTCATCCACCGGTGCTGCAAAGGCTGTGACTAAAGTTATTCCCGAACTGAAAGGAAAACTGACGGGTATGTCTTTCCGCGTTCCCACTCTTAACGTTTCCGTAGTAGACCTAACATGCAGACTTGAAAAAACAACGGATTATGAGGCCATTAAAGCTGCCATGAAGAAAGCCTCAGAAACCAATCTGAAAGGCATTCTTGGTTATACCGAAGATGAAGTGGTATCAAGTGATTTTATTGGCGACGCACGCACATCAATTTTCGATGCCAAAGCCGGGATCATGCTGAATTCAAATTTTGTTAAGATCATTGCATGGTATGATAACGAATGGGGTTATTCGTGCAAACTCCTCGATATGATAGTGTATATGAATACTGTAAAATAATATTTTTACCGGCAAACATAATGGCAGAATAAGCCGATCTGTTTGACGATGATAACTCCAAAAATCCGGCCTATGTGCCGGATTTTTTTTTGAACAGAATATTCTGAAAATTGTTTGTAGCATAACCCAAATTTTCCCATGAAGCAATTTTCATTTTCAACTACCCGCTTTCTGGTTGTCTATCTCCTCATCTTGCTTTATGCATTTGCATCCTGTACCCATGATCCCGAGAGCATTGAAGAACTTGATGACGTTTGTTTTGATACACAGGTGTTTCCGCTATTAAAGACATCGTGCGGAATTTCAGGATGTCATAATGGAGGTGAAGAGCATTTCAACCTTACAGATTATAATTCGGTAATGGAACTGGTGACTCCGGGTGACCCCAGAAGCAGCAAACTTTATAAGATCATCACCGATATCAGGAGCGATGACATGATGCCACCTGAAAATCCACTTACCCGAACTCAGCGTAATATTATCCAGGTTTGGATTGCCCAGGGTGCCAAAGAAACTCTATGCAGTCAGGATACCGGAGGAATTCCGGTCGACAGGATTTGCTTTGTTCAGGATATTCTGCCAATGATTGCGTCAAGCTGTGGTATTACAGGCTGTCACGATCAGGTGACTGCCGAAGAAGATTATGTTTTTATCGACTATAATGGCATTATGGAAGGAATTCAGCCTTTCAGCCCGGACGGCAGCGAAATATACGAAGCAGTTACCGAGAACGGGGAGGATATAATGCCACCGCCTCCGCGTGCCCCCCTAACTTCCGGGCAGATTGCAGATTTACGAGAATGGATAGAGGATGGAGCTGCAAATAGTGATTGCCCGCAGAACACTTGCGATACTGCAGGATTAATAAGCTTCTCCGCCCAGATTGATCCTTTATTGAAGAATACATGTACCGGCTGTCACAACGCAACACTTGCCAACGGGAATGTTAATCTTAGCGGTTATAATAATGTTGCCACCCAGGCCAATAACCTGCGCAGTGGAATACCGGTAATGATCGGTTCAATAAAAAGAATGAACGGATTTGTTGCCATGCCGCCCGCTTATAATATTGACGAATGTAAAATTTCAACGATTGAAAAGTGGATTGGACAGGGAGCACAAAACAACTAAGCAACCTTTTTCGACTGCAAAGGGGTATATACGAATAATGCAGGCGTGATATATAATTTGAAAAACCTGACCCGCCCGATGTCCTTGATAATTCAGGCTGGTTTGAAAATTGACAATTTGAAAATTTCAAAATTTTAATTTTATCAGAGTGAGAATCAGCATATTATTGGTTATAATTGCTTTACTTCCCCGCTGCTATTATGATAGCGAGGAGTTTTTATTTCCCGATACAGGAAAAACCTGCGACACTGCAAATGTTACTTTTTCACAATCTGTAATGCCTATATTACAGAATTACTGTCTGTCGTGTCATGCAAACAGCGTAGCTACCGCGTTGGGCGGCAATAACAGGCTCGAAGACTATGCGGATGTTAAAGTGAAAGCGGATGATGGTAAGCTGGTTGGTACCATCTCCCATTCCCCGGGTTTTGTTCCCATGCCACAGGGCGCGCCACGACTTGATGATTGTACTATTTCAACAATAAGGATCTGGGTGGAACAGGGAGCAGCGAATGATTAGAGTGAAGGAATCATAATCAGGAACCAGAAATAAACCGGACGACAAACAAGCAACATCGAAACCCTTCTAAATATGAAACAGCTGGTAGCAATTATATTATCACTTACATTGCCAATTGCCCTTTTCGCACAGGACATTGATGAGCTGCTTGAAGAAGCTGCCGGAGGATCAACTAAATATGCATCAGCCACCTTTAAATCGACCCGGATAATTAATGGTCATTCAATAGAAAGGATGCCGGAAGGGCAGCTTGATTTCAGAATTTCGCACAGATTCGGTCAACTCAATAGCGGTGCATATAATCTTTGGGGATTGGATCAGGCTAACATACATTTCAGCCTGGAATATGGGATAACCGACTGGCTCATGATAGGTATCGGCAGGGGAACCTATGAAAAAACATATGATGGTTTTACTAAACTATCTCTGCTTCGTCAGTCAAAAGGCGAGCGGAACATGCCGGTCTCTGTTTCCTGGTTCAGCAGTATGTCAATAAATTCGCTTAAATGGACCGGCGAAAGCCATCTTGATTTTTGGTATCGTGTGAGTTATGTGCATCAGCTTCTCATTGCGCGGAAATTCAATGAACGTTTTTCCCTTGCATTAAATCCTACTTTTATTCACCGTAATCTCGTAAAAACCGAACTCGATCCGAATGATATATGGGCTCTGGGAGCTGGTTTACGATTCAAACTGACAAAAAGATTTGCACTCAATGCCGAATATTATTATGTTCTTCCGCCTGAAAATGACTTTCCAAGTCTTGAAACATTTAACCCGTTTTCTGTGGGGGTGGATATTGAAACAGGCGGACACGTTTTTACCATTATGCTTACCAATTCACTTGCCATGATAGAAAAAGGATTTATATCTGAAACTACGGGAGAATGGCGTAATGGCGGAATACACCTTGGATTTAATATTTCAAGGGTTTTTGCTTTGAAATGATTTTCAATTTCTATTGATACTTAAAATTTTTATTATGAGACTAACAATAATATTAATATTCCTGGCTGTAATGATGCAGTCAGTTCACAGCCAAAAGCTGGTTTCACGGAACAGTCACATCTGGTTCAGTGCCAGTACTCCGCTTGAAGACATATTGGCTCATAACAGACAGGCAGTCAGTATTCTTGATCCTGCTACCGGTTCGTTGGCTTTCAACCTTCTTGTCAAATCATTTGAATTTAAAGTCGCCCTTATGCAGGAGCATTTCAATGAAAACTATCTTGAATCGGATAAATATCCGAAATCGACTTTTCAGGGAAAAATAAACAATAATGCCGACATCGATTATAAGAAAGATGGAACTTATAAGGCAGAAGTGTCAGGAGATCTGACTATTCATAACGTTACCCATCCTGTAAATACTACAGGCACAATCGAAGTAAAGGAAGGAGTTGTCACAGCAAAATCCCAGTTCATTGTCAAACCTGTTGATTACAACATAACGATTCCTTCTGTTGTTGAGAACAAAATTGCCAAGGAAGTTGAAGTGAATATTGAAGCTACTTACGCCGAAAACAAATAACAAATGAGACCTGTATACCGGAATCTTCTTATTGTGATTGCCATAGGACTTGTAATTGGTTTGGCAGCCCTATTATATACATTCAGAAAAAGTGCTGTAACTGTTGGATCCAAAAAAGCAGATGTGGAGATCGATGCAGCCGGGTTATTGGATGCATTTGAAGCGGACGAACCGAAAGCCAATGAGATTTATCTCGGAAAAATAGTAAGTGTAACCGGTAAAGTGGAATCGGTTTCTGAGGATAGTATAGGAATATCCGTTTATCTTAAGGAGGATGAGGATATAGCAGGTATTATTTGCAGCTTTGATAAGTCAGCCAATGATGTTGCCACGATTGATAAAGGCAATATTGTTGAAATAAAGGGGATTTGTACCGGATATCTTATGGATGTGATTTTGAACCGATGCGCATTGGTTTCGCGGCAGACTGGCAGCTGATCCTTTTAAATATATTCAATAAGCTTAAAAGGTACTTTCACCGTATTCCGGTAATGCTCTCCCAGGCTGAATATGGCTTCATCGTCCTCCTCATAATACCAGTTGATATTGCAAAATTTACCTTCGTCGTGCTTCTTTTTCAATATTCTGAAAATTCCCAGAAGGTATTTGGATGACCCGCTGTTAACATATTCAAGGCTCATCTCAAAATTTGTTGTTTCGACCGGATTTTTGAAATACTCTTCGAGCCATTCAATTAAAGGATCATAAAAATCTCCGGGATTCTCAGGTATCGACCGGCCCTCAATTTTCATAACTCCCGTATCGGGATTGAAATTAACACTTGGAGTATTAGGTGTTTTCTTTATGAGCAGCTCTTTCATATATAGGTGTTAAAATTTATTCGTAACGCAATGCAACAATTGGGTCGAGCCTGGAAGCTTTCTGGGCCGGATAATAACCTGATATCAGACCGACAATAAAGCACAATGCAATACCTGCAATCATCCATAACCACGGAATCAGAAAATCTGATTTCATGACTAAAGATACAATATTTCCTATAAGAATTCCTAGTACGATTCCTAAAATACCTCCGAGCTGGCAGATCAGAATGGCTTCAAACAGAAACTGCTGTTTGATGACATTGCTCCTTGCCCCAATGGCTTTCCTGATACCTATCTCGGTTGTTCTTTCAGTTACCGAAACAAGCATAATATTCATCAATCCAATTGCAGCTCCAACAAGAGTAACAACACCAATTATCGTGGCTGCAATAAGCACTATACTTATAAGATCTTTGAAAATATTCGACAGAAAGTCACTTTTGATGATATTGAAATCAGATTCGTCGATTACACTCAGCCTTCTTACCGAACGGAACAGGGCCTCGCTATAACCTTCGGCCGCCTCCCCGAGGATTGCATTATCAGGTGATATATTTAATGAATAATCTCTTTGCGGAGCCGGGAAAGTCTGTCTCACGTTGGATACAGGCAGAATACATAAATTATCACTGCTGTTTATTGCCGATCCTTTCTTTTTCAAAATCCCAATTACGCTGAATTTTCCGTTTCCAATAGATATTTTCTTGTTCAATGGATCAGCGCCGTTTTTAAAGATTCGTTTTGCTATATCATCACCAATCAGAACAACATTTCTGTTCATCTGAACGTCCTGATATGACAGGTTTCTTCCCTGGCTTAATTCAAATCCTGCCGTTGAGAGATAATCTTCGTCCGAGCCGATCACAGTGACATTCGGATGAGTTTTCTCCGATTTATATTTCACTGTCGACATAAACGAAGCGGTAGTGTAAACAGATACACGTGCCGGAAAATTGAAACGCCTCTTAAAGTCTCTTGCCTGCCTGTAGGTTATGTATGGGTGGTTTTTTTTGCGATACCTGTTTTTTCCAATCTGAACTGTAAGTCCCCTGCTTTCAATTGAGAAAGTATTTGCGCCCATAGTGGCAAATTGCTTGGTAATCGTATTTTTAATAGAGTCGATTGACGTCAGTATCCCTACCAGTGCCATAATTCCAAAGGCAATGATCATTACGGTAAGTATGGAACGAAGCAGGTTCGTCCTCACTGAAACAACTGAAACCTTCAAGTTTTCTATAAAGGCTGTACTAAACATCTATTACACTTTGAACTAAATTACAATACAAAGTAAAAACAGCACAGGCAAAATTGTATAAATTATGAACAACAATTGCAATTACAGCTCATTATCCATAAATCCTTGTTTTTTAAGAACTTCCAGGTATTTTTTTGAAAATACAATGTTATCTTTTTTCGTGTACCGCTTTTCTGTGAATATCTGGGCCAGCGTATCAAGCTGATTCTCCTCAAGAAGCTTTGCCGTAAGAGGCAATCGCTCTTTTTCAGCATATAGCCGGTCTATAGAATACCGGTCATAATTATTGTATTTATCATAATGTATAATAGCATCAAGGGGAAGTCTGTCGGTGAGTTCCGGAGTTTCATCAGGGTATCCTGCCACAATTGTAGTAACAGGAACAACCGAGTCGGGCAAATTCAGAATATCTATTATTTTATCTGCATTATAAGTTGTGGTTCCCAGGTAACAAATGCCGAGTCCGTGAGATTCTGCAGCAACACAGCAATTTTGGGCCGCCAGGAGAGCATCAATGGCACCTGTAAAAAATGACAGGAAATTATTATAGCCGGGAGCGGCATTACGATAAGAACACCATTTGTTAAAACGGTTAAAATCGGCACAGAAAGTGAGAACGACAGGGGCCTGCTTTACCATGTTCTGTCTGAAATGAGCCTCCCATAACTTTTCCTTCACTTTTTTATCTCTTGTTACAATTATGCTATAAACCTGCATATTGCCCGTAGTAGATGCGCGGGATGTGGCTTCCATGATTTCGTTAAATATGTTGTCAGGAATTTCCTTATCAAGATATTTGCGTATACTGCGGTGTTTTAATATCGTTTGAATCATATACTATCAGTTGATATGTGTTGAATTAAAAGTTTGAAAAAGAAGTTTTAAGTTTGAAAAAGAAGTTTGAAGAGTCTGAAAGTTTTGGAGAGATCATTAACATCTTCAAACTATTTCAAACAACCTCAAACTATTTCAGACTATTTAACTATTTCAAACTCCAGACCTAAGTCTAAAGCTATTTCCTTCATTTCACAGGCAATTGCATAGAGCACGGGAATGCCTTCTTTTCTAATGTGTTGTTCTTTTTCTCTTTCAGGATCGCCTGGAATTATTACCTTTTCACGTCCTTTTGCAGGCTTGGCATTCCGGAATGTAGTAATCCATTCATCCATCCTCTTTTTAAATTCCTGCGATGTCTGAAATGCATCAATTCTCATGGCACCAAAAAAATGACCTGTGCCCTCTCCTACTTTCCTGTCAAGTACAGGCAAATACGCAACAGAAGGCGGGACAAAGGGCCCGAAATTGGCTCCGGAAAACACCGCTGAAAAAATATCGACAATTGAACTGAGACAAAAGCCTTTATGACTGCCGTGTACATAATCACCTCCCAGGGTAAGCATTGATCCCCCGGATTTTAAAATGGCCGGATCATCAGATGGGATCCCATCACTATCCTGAACAAATCCTAAAGGTACCTTTTCACCTTTTTTTTCTGCAACAGCAAGTTTTCCCCTGGCTATGGGCGTTGTGGCAAAATCTGCAACAAACGGAGGCTGTTCTCCTGCCGGTATGGCAACAGCTATGGGATTTGTACCAAGCATAGGACTGACCGAGAATGTCGGAGCCACAAGAGGATTGGCATTGGTCATTGAAACACCTATCATATCATGCTTTAATGCCATCATTGCGTAGTACCCTGCTATACCGTAGTGATTTGAATTATATGTGGATACCCATCCTGTACCTGCCTTAGATGCTTTCTCAATTGCAATTTCCATTGAACGAGTTGCTGCAACCATGCCAACTGCACCGTCACCATCGACGACTGCAGTAGAAGGCGATTCATGTACGGTTCTTATTTCCGGTTTAACATTTATCCGGTCAGCTTTCCAGAGTTGGTAATAATCCTTTATTCTGATCATACCATGCGAGGGAAGGCCCCGTAATTCGGCCGCCAGAAAAACATCTGCAATTTTTAAGGCATCTGGTTCGGAGCAACCCATTTTCATGAAGACCCTCTTCGTGAAATCCTGTAGATATTGAACACTATACATAGAGATTTTTTAAGGAGGCTAAAATAATAAAAAGATACTGGATATTGGAGATGACATACTTTGACCCTTAAACATTAAACCTCACACCAACTTTTTATGAACTTTGTACTAATTTTAGCACATCTTCGTTTTATACCATAAACAAACTGATCCGGTTGAAAAGCCTTCTTTTATTTATCCTCGTATTTTGCCCTGTCATAGTTCTGGCACAGAAAGAAAAGGTCCTGCGCGATCCGACACATGATGATGCCTGGCTTCATTTTGGATTTTCATTGGGGATTAATACTATGGATTTCAATATCAGAAATTCTCAAACGGCTGTCGATTCCGGAATATATACCGAAGTTTCCATGTTGCGGCCCGGTTTTCATGTTCACGCTCTTTCGAATCTCCGTCTGGCCAAAAATTTCGATTTGCGTTTCACTCCAGGAATTGCTTTCGGAGGTGTACGCGAAATAAATTATGTTACCACAAACAATTACATTGATCCCGATGATAATCCGATTAAAATCGAATCAAACTTCCTTGAATTCCCTTTGCTCGTAAAATACAAATCAAAGCGGCTGAATAACTTCCGTCCATATCTTATAGGAGGTACTAATCTTCGGGTTGACCTGGCGGCCACAAAAAAG
>DATAEX010000528.1:0-3746 GCA_036257765.1 Bacteroidales bacterium | reverse complement strand
ATAGAACCCTTCCAGGGAAAAACGCTTTTCAATTCAAAAATGGCCGGTATTTCAGGTATTGATACCACATGCTTCCTGTACAGGAATAATGGCATACTCCTGACAGGCAAAAAATCAGGATCAAAAGACGCGATAATGATGATGATTGATATGAATGATGGGAAAATCAAATGGAAACTTGAGGAAAAATTCGGGAAAATAGTGGCTGTAGAGGAACTTTCATCTTCGGAGATTTTTATAGTTACTTTATTCAACAATTACAAAATCAATTCAGCCACCGGTAATATAATCTGGAAAAATACAACATCAAAAGATGCCGAGAAGCTTAATAAAATGGGTGCACGGGGCAATGCAATGAAGGCCATGGCTGAAGAGGCTGCAAAGAACATGGATTTCGACCTGAGGTTGTATATGCCTGAGGATCCTAAAATTGTTTATCTCGGATCGCAAACAGAAAGTCAAAGTTCCATGGGCCAGTCGGGCAGTTCAACAAGCTCGACCAGTACCCCTGTATATACAAATAGTTATTATGCATATCGTACCACAGACGGTTCCGCAGTTTGGGATGAACCGATTGAAATGAAAGGTAAGCTCGGACAGGTTGCTTTGGATCCTTTGGGACTTATAGTTTTACCTGACGACGGAAACCGTACCATGATCAATATGTTTGATTATGAATCGAAGGCCGGAAAATGGGGCAAAAAACTTAAAGGTATTCCAATTAAAGGCGGAGTATATGATTACATTGGAACTGAAAAGGGGTATGTCCTGGTTACAAGAAGCGGAGAAAAGAACTTTCTTAACTTCCTTGATCCCGCTAAGGGTATGTTAACCTTCGAGGAGCCTCTGAAAATAAATGGTTCTGTTGTTGGTATTATTCCTGTTGATAAAGGAATCCTGTTTATTACCACCGAAGAAATAAATATTCTGGATCCTTCGACCGGAGTATTTGTATTGGCAAATTCGGTTGCTACCAGACCGGAGCTTACAGCCCAGAAAGACCAATTGATCTATGCTTTCGATATTAATGAAAAGAAGATTGTATCGATTGATATGCAAAATGCTTTAATTAAAGTTGTTTCTGCAACACCTATTGTATTTGAGGGTAAAGAGACACCGAAATCCATCGAACTCAGAGAAAACGGCATATTTATCAGTTCCGATCAGAATGTTGCGCTGGTGAGTTACGACGGAACGCTGGTTTATAAAAACTATTTTCCAGCGCCACGTGAACCGGGGCTGAAGAGGGCACTGCTTTATGCACAAGCCGTAAGGGCTGCATATATCGGGGCAAATTCCTATTATGCTTCCGCTGCTTTTCAGAGTGCAGCGCCAAAGGCAAGTGATCCTGTAGCCGGTGCTGTTTTTCAGGGATTTGGTGAAGCTTATGGTCAGCTGGGTGATGCAGCATCTGATTTTGCCATAAAATCATTTCAGCAGGCTAATGCAAGATTAAAAGCCACCACACAGGGAAGGGATTTCATGTTTATACTCATGCAGGAGGATAAAGCTATTTTATTGGCCAAAGTAAATAAGAATACAGGGAAAATCGATGGCAGGATCGATCTGGGTAAAGACAGAACACCGGAATATGCTGTTGATGATATTACAGGACAAATCTATTTAAGATCGGCTGTTAACACAGTTTCTTCATATAAGTTTTGATGTAGCATTTAAATATTCCACGAAACAAGATCAAATCAGGTAATTTTCCTGGTCACTTTCAGTCGTCCCAAAAGTGACCAGGGAATATTTACGTGTTGAACGTACTCCCTCTCCTGCCTCGACTTCGTCTGCCTATATTAAATTCCGGTGATAAATTTGAACGGCATAACGTATGATCTGGTATTTGTTATTTTGCTCCGAACACATCATGCTGCCGCAACCTATTGCCAACAAATTTCATCTTTCAGGAAATATTCTAAAATATGAAAAATCAACTAATTATTATCGTCGTAACTACAATTCTTATCGCCTGCGAGAAGGATAGTTATGAGGGATTTGTACCAATTTTTGAGGAGAGTATTTATGATTCTCTTCAAGTACAGGGAAATTATAATTATTATGAAATAAGGAATAATTACTGTTTTGACAGCACAATATATGATATAATATATTCTGAAGGGACAAAACCATATACAGATTCGGTTTTCGCTCCTGCAAATGAAGGAGTTTTCTATTCAACCGGTGATATATGCCAGTACAATAATATTTTTATATATGACGGTACTGAATATTTCTTTCTTAAAACTTATTCGGAAATTATTAATTTTTTAGGACCGATTGATTGTAAAGAAGACGCACTTTTTTTAGCACATCTGAATGGGTATTACTTTAAATATAATGACAAGGAATTTGGGATAAAAGAAGATTCAGATGGCTTTTTGATTTATGCTTGTAAATTAACCAGTATTTGTGCTCCTGTTCAGACGGATAAATTCTTGATTAAAATTGATTTCCAAGGAAATATTCAAATTTTATTTCAGACGGTCTTGTATAGAGATGACCATTCATGTATATAAAAAGCACGAACCGCCAACAAATTGCATTTTGCTTGGGGTCATTCTATTTTCTCAAATCTGATATTTGTGATCCTGCCCCCGGATGCAATACAGCCGGTAACATTATTCTTTTCATCACGGGTGAATTCTATCCTTTTAAGAAACCAGTGTCCGGTCGAGAACTGATCAGAGTTTACCGGAGTCATTGCTATATCACCCAATCGGGCATGCCTGGCGATCAACTTTCCTTCCTTAGATACGAAACTATAAACTGTGCATAATTCCGGACTGAAAAAGCTGCCCTTATAATCATCGGGATTAAAATAGGATGGGTCAAATGTTGTTACCCTCCGGGCAGACATTTGCTGATCATTCAATAGAATCATAATTTGGTTTACTTCTCCGCTATTGTCAGCTGCAAATGTCAATTTTGCATGCATTGCAGGTATGGTAAATTCATTTGGCGAAATCTGGACCAGCCTCGTCAATGGCACTTCGTGAGCTTCTACAAATAACTTTTTATTATCTGCTGTTATATTGATAATAAATTCCGGTCTCAGTTCATACTTGCCGACGTATTTAGCCAGTAACTCAGGGTTACCGGTATACTCATTTTCATTTGCAGAAACAGGTTGAGCTTCTGTTGTAGTTTCTTCAACAAATTGACTTTTCAGGTAAAGTTCTGATATTTTTATTGCAGCGCTTTGTGGATCAAACGAGGCATTGTTGCTAAGCAGGATGATCGAGAATTTTTGTTCAGGAAATCTTGCAAGCATGGAACGATATCCCGCAACTGCACCATTGTGGTTAATGATCGTCACCCCTTTAAATTTAATCACATCCTGACCCAGGGCATATGTTATTTTCTCACCATTATTAAGCGTTCCGCATTCATTCATTTTTTCAAAGAGACTGACATTCCCGACTACGGGGTTTTCAAAATTTAAGGTCCAGAGACTCAGGTCTTCTATCGTGGTAAAGATATTAGAAGATCCTACACCTGAACTTGTCAATACATTTTTTTTATATCCGTTGTTATCCTGATAATAGGAATTTGCCAGGTTGCTGACTATTCGCTCATAATTATCATAAACGAGTGTATTATGCATACCCAGTGGTTTGAAAATATATTCATCGGCAAAGCCGGAGAATGACTGCCCGGAAATTCTGGCTACAACCTCTGCCAAAAGAGAATAATTGGTGTTTGAATAGCGATATTCATTGCCCGGAGGAAAATTGAGCTCT
>DATAEX010000525.1:0-3249 GCA_036257765.1 Bacteroidales bacterium | reverse complement strand
CAATGTGATTATTCAGATTGCCTTCGGTGGCATGCACCTTGAACCTGCGCGAAAGAACTGCCTTACATAGCTCCTTGGTTGTGGTTTTTCCGTTCGAACCCGTAATAGCGAGTACCTGAATATTTGATTTAATCCTATGATGTTCCGCAAGATGCTGTAACGCTTCCAGTACATTGTCTACCCTAATTAACCTTCGGTCGGAAGAAGGAATATCTTCGTCCACTACCGCTGCTGAAGCACCTTTCCCGAGTGCATCCAGCGCAAATTTGTTCCCGTTGAAGTTTTCTCCCTTAAGCGCAAAAAAGATACATCCGGGTGTAATATTTCGCGAGTCGGTTGAAACGGTCCTGCTCGTCAGGAATCCGTCGTATAATAGGTTCATATCCATACTGCAAAGGTATAAAATCAAAAAAACCCCGCTGAAACAGCGGGGTTCTATTTTAAAGTTTCCCTTATTAATTAGGTTTATTTTTCTTGCCTGATGTAGCCTGACTTCCGACGCGAACCATTGCACAGCGGAATCCAAGGTCATCACGTGATTGCTCTTCATCAAGGTACCGACGTGAACCGGGGCTTAGCCAGTATGCACGGTCGCGCCATGAACCACCTTTATAAACACGCGATTTATCGGTGATAAGTGATGTTGTATACTGTGGATTCTGTGAATACATACGGTCTGAATTCGCAGCCTGATTTTTCATATCGGCAGTCCATTCGTTCCCGTCGATTACGCTCGATTCATAATCGCCATCCTTATAGTTTTTATAATATGCTTTCTTATAGTTCCAGCGATTGATGGTTTCTTCTTCAGTAACATCACGATAGCGAAGTCTTCCCAGACTATCTTTTTCAGCTATATTTCCTTCTTCATCAGTTTCCAGTGTCTGGAATACATTACCACGGAAGGGATTGAATTCATCAACATCATAGGAGGTCATAGGGCGGTATACATCAAGTACCCATTCATTCACGTTACCAGCCATGCAATACAGGCCGTAATCATTGGGCCAGAACGATTCAACCGGACCTGGTATACTTGCGTTGTCATTGAGATTACCGGCAGTACCCATCATGTCGCCACGGCCACGTACAAAGTTTGCCCTCATATCGCCCCTGTTTGCCTTGGCATCGTTCCTTAAATTATGACCATCCCAGGGATATAAACGGCGCTCATAAACACGTTCTTCATATGTATTTCCAATGAGAGCGAGAGCGGCATATTCCCATTCAGCCTCGGTTGGCAGGCGGTATTTCGGTAAAAGCATACCATCTTCGATCTTTACCCTTCTGAATTCCTGGTTTGGATCAATACTTTTCAGATTCTGGTTAACCAAACCTTCATATTGCCCTGCAAGATAAGCTTCTGTGTTGAAGTTTTCCTTATCCAACTGATTGGGATCGGGCTTAAGAATACCTTCACGGATAAGAATTCCTTCGTTTACCCTGTCGGTACGCCAGGTACAGTAATCATTCGCCTGAACCCAGCTGACACCTACAACCGGATAGTCATTATATGAAGGATGCCTGAAATAATATTGTACATAGGGCTCATTATATCCCATTGGTCTTCTCCACACGAGCGTATCGGGCAATGCCTTTTTGTATACCAGCGGGTATTCCACAAAGACTCGGCTTAGCCAGTGCAGATATTCACGATAATCCACATTCCTGACCTCGGTCTGGTCCATATAGAATGAACTTACGGTAACTCTGCGTGGAGCGTTGTTCCAATCGTAGGTTACATCCTGTTCTACACGGCCCATCGAAAAAGTACCGCCCTCAATAAGAACAAGTCCGGGACCGGTTTCCTGTTCGCTTCCGCTTACAACTTCAAAACCGCCTGATTCCGGATTGTTATATTCCCAGCCAGTGGTTGAAGAAACGGAACCTCCGCCTCTTGAACAGGCACCAATCAATACCGCAAGCGCGGGAATAGCCAGAAATGCAGAAACCTTAACTTTCATTTTTATTGTTTTTATTTTCAAAAATATAAAATTATTTACTTTCTGTTTCTTCAATTATCAACTCTCAATATGCAGGACACTCACTTTTCCTGAATCTTTTGACTTTATGCTCATCTTTATACTCAAAGCGATATAAAAAGGTTACTTCATGCGCTGCCATTTTTGTTGACAAAAAGCTTAATTTTTTCAGATTAACGTCGTAGCTGTAACTGATATTGTATTTTTCCCATGAAATTCCTGCTGTAATAATTAACGCATCAAAACTGAATTTCGTATTATGTCTCAGAAATGATCCCAATAAAAATTTTGATGACAGATTGAACATGCTTCCCCAAATGATCTCCTGATTACCCTTCTGATTGGAATAAAATATCGCAGGCTCCACGATGAGATCATTGCTTCTGTTACCCTTTCCGAAGATCATGCTGGCAAAAGCGGTATATTTCATAGGCAACCTTGAATCAACAAGAGCGCTTTCAGTATCCTGAGGTCGGGTCAGATGTGAAGCAGATACTCCGAACGAAAAAATATCAGTACGCCGGGCGATAACGCCAACGGAAAAATCCGGATAACTGCGGCTATAATTATCAAATGTCACATTTCCGTAACTGTACCCGAGATCGTTAAGCAAGTCTGATCTGAAAACCAGTTCATTTGCATTAAATTGTTTCATTATCCACGAAGCACTCAGTCCGGCACCAATCTGCCAGTTCCGATCCAGCTCAATCAGATAACCATACATCAGAGTGGCAGCCGCTCTGCTGATCACTCCACTTCCCTGTACATCATTAGTAACACTAATGCCAATACCGCTACTCAGCGGTTTTACGGGCACAACAAGGGCTGCACCGTAAGTTACAAAAGTTGCCGGGATTCCGGGCCATTGATTCCGGTAAGTAAGTCCCGCTTCTGCAGAGGAAGGAATAGCTGAATATGCAGGATTTACATATACCATATTCTGAATGAAACCCGAGAAATGGTAATCCTGGCCATTTAATGTGAGGCATATTGCCAGTGATATAATGAATCCTGTAGTCCGTCTGATACTCACTCCGGCTGTTTAAGTGGCTGTAAAACTATAATAAACTTTCTTTGTTTTCCAGTTAATTCATAATAATTGTATTTTTGAAACGTTCAATAATCCGGTTTATTTCCTGTAAGACCTAATTTTAGGTTTACGGCAATTTAACTTCTACCAGCATGATTACACGCTGCCTGATTTTTCTGGCTTTTTTAATAACTCCTGTATTTGTGGCAGCGCAAATCACCCAATTTCATAAGGATT
>DATAEX010000496.1:0-4262 GCA_036257765.1 Bacteroidales bacterium | reverse complement strand
GTAATCCAAGATCTTTGAATTTTATATCTGAACCCAGCAGCCTGTGTGTGCCTATAATAATATCTATCTTGCCTTCGATGAGTTTCTTAATGATTTCCGACTGCTGGGAACTCTTCTTGAATCGGTTTATGTATTCGATGTTGCACGGGAAATCTTTTAGCCGATCCTTAAATGTGTTATAATGCTGAAGCGCAAGAATTGTAGTAGGCACAAGGATAGCAACCTGCTTGCTGTCGGCAACAGCTTTAAATGCTGCTCTTACAGCCAGCTCTGTTTTTCCAAAACCCACATCTCCGCAAACAAGCCGGTCCATCGGGTTTTCTGATTCCATATCTTCCTTGATGGCTTTTGTGGACTTAACCTGATCAGGAGTATCTTCATAAATAAATGATGCTTCCAGTTCATTCTGCATAAAGGTATCCTGTGAAAATCCGAATCCTTTCTGCATTTTTCTTCGGGCATAAAGATCGATCAGCTCCCTGGCGATATCCTTGATCTTCTTGCTGGTATTCTGTTTCAGTCTCTGCCAGGCAGCCGTTCCCAGTTTATAAAGCTTCGGAGGTTCATTGTCCTTTCCTTTATATTTTGAAATTCGATGCAGAGAATGAATGCTCACGTAAAGTACATCGTTGTCCTGGTATACCAGCCGGATCGATTCCTGCATCTTACCGTTGATGTCAATCTTCTCAAGCCCGCCAAATTTTCCTATACCATGGTCGATATGTACAACATAATCGCCCGGCTGCAGACCCTTCAGCTCTTTAAGTGAAAGCGCACCCCTCGTCGAAAAATAGTTGTGAAGCGTGTACTTGTGATACCTTTCAAAAATCTGATGGTCGGTATAACAGGTCAGTCTCAGATCGCGGTCGATGAAGCCCTCATGCAGAGTTTTAAGCAGCGGAGTGAAACGGATATTCCGGTTTATATCGTTGAAAATCACGGTTAATCTTTCAATCTGCTTTTCGCTGTCGCTTAAAATAAAATTGCTGTATTCATTTTTGGTCAGAACCAGAAGATCATCGGCAAGAAGATTGAAGTTTTTGTTAAATGCAGGTTGAGGAATTGTATTGAATTTGTGCTCCTTGCTGCCTGGAAAGAAACTGCGGGAGCCATATTCGACCACATTAAAATCAGGAAGTTTGCTTACCAGGTAGTGGCCGGTTGTCAGCTGATCTTCCGAAATTGCCTGAATATCTTCATTGTTTCCGGCACGACGGATTGTTTCATCATATATTTCATTAAGCTTTGAAGAAGTGTACCGTATATCGGCTATCCAGACGAATGATGAACTGTTCAGATAATCTGTGAGAGGTTCGCTTATATCTTCGCGTTTCAATTCCTGCACGTTGGGCAATATGCTTATATGCTCGTGGATCTGTATGGAAAGCTGGCTTTCTGCATCGAATGTCCGGATAGATTCTACTTCATCTCCGAAAAAGTCAATACGGTAAGGATTGGGATTTGCGAAAGAAAAAACGTCGACCAGGCTGCCTCTTACGGCATATTGCCCCGGCTCATAAACAAAATCGACCTCGGTGAATTGATATTCTTCCAGAATTTCACGGATGAATCCTATGGAGATTTTTTCTCCTCTGTTCAACAGAAGCGTATTCTTTTTAAGCTTAACCTGAGTAATTACTTTTTCAGCCAGCCCTTCAGGATATGTTACAATAACAAGGTAATCTGAATTTGACTTAAGATCTTCCGATCCCAAACGGTTTACAACATTCGTGCGAAGTATTACATTCCCATTGTCGATCTGGTTATAATGCAGTGAGCGCTTAAATGCTGAAGGGAAAAAAAGCACTTTTTCATCTCCCAATAAATTAACCAGATCATTGTAAAAATACGCAGCATCCTCTCTTTCAGGCATTATTACCATATGAATACCTGTAAGTTCAGGAATGATGCAAGCCGTAACAAGACTTTTTGATGAACCCGACAGCCCCGGACAATATGACCGGTTCTGTTCCCGGGTTTCCAGTTGCCTCAACAGGCTTTCGAATGACGGATGTCCCTTATAGAGATCAATAAGTTCTGAAAGCGCCACAAATATTTTAAATTGTGTGCAAAATTACAATTAAATTTCATGCGCGGAGGATTAAGATATGCTGCCTTAACTGTTGACAGCTATTCGTGTTTGACAGTTTCCATGAGCGTTAGAAATTTTACTTATTTTTACCGGTAAATCCCGATTTATGAAAGTATTCAAATTCGGCGGAGCATCAGTAAAAGATGCAGATGCTGTACGAAATATTGCAGTTATACTGAAGAAATACACCGATGACCTGGTTGTAGTAATATCAGCAATGGGGAAGACAACCAATGCATTTGAAAGAGTACTGAATGCATGGCTCCTGGATGATCGTAAGACCGCTGGAAATGAATTGCTGTATATCCGCGATTATCACATGCAGATTGCAGGCACTCTTGTTGAAAATAAGAGTCATCCGTTATTTGATGAGCTGTGCAGCATCTTTGCAGGAATTGAGGAAAAGCTGAAGGGTAATCCTTCGGAAAGTTACAATGAGGAGTACGACCAGCTGGTATCGTTGGGTGAAATTTTGTCAACTGTGATTGTAAGTAATTATTTGAATGAGGAAGGCCTGAAAAATGAATGGACTGATGCCCGTCAGTTTCTTAAAACCGATTCAACTTTCAGGGAGGGAAGGGTCGACTGGAATATAAGTAATAAGCTCATCAAGCGCCGGTTTACTTTCAACGATATAAAACGTTATGTTACCCAGGGATTTATCGGATCAACTGTAAACAACCTCACTACCACACTGGGTCGTGAAGGTTCAGACTATACTGCTGCTATTATTGCTCATGTAATGGCGGCCGAATCCGTTACTGTATGGAAGGACGTCCCGGGTGTTCTTAATGCTGATCCCAAATGGTTTGATGATACGGTGAGACTGGAAAAAATATCGTATCTGGATGCTATTGAACTGGCTTACTACGGGACAAGCGTAATTCATCCCAAAACCATTCAGCCATTGAAAAATAAAAGTATTCCATTATATGTAAAATCTTTTTTGCATCCCGAAGATCCCGGGACTGTTATCGGGCAGAACGATTATGAGAAACTGATTCCTTCGTTCATTTTTAAAATGGACCAGGTTTTGATCCATATTCATCCTGCTGATTTATCATTTATTGCAGAGGACAATCTGGAAAAAATTTTCAGGTGTTTTGCCGGGTATGGATTGCGGATAAACCTTATGCAGAATTCTGCAGTAAGTTTTGATGTTTGCGTAAATAACGATCTGAGCAGGCTACCCCTGGTACTTTCTGATCTTGAAAAGGATTTCAGGGTAACCAGCACTTCAGGACTGGAATTGGTTACCATCAGGTACTATGATGATGATACCATTAAGAGAGTACTGGTGAACAAAGACCTGTTGCTCACACAAAAAACGAGAAAAACGATTCAGATGGTAGTCAGAGATCTGGGTTAAAAGGAATAAAAATACATGATTCCGGCGTGAATAACCTGTTGTCGGGAAACACTGAAGTAATATTCATCCTCATTAAGCGGAAAAAGATTGGTGAGAGCATGATTGTATGAGGCTCTTATAGCAAAGCCCCCAAGTTTTGTATGTACTTCAGCCGAAACACCACCTGTAAATCCAAATTCCCAATTACTTGCAAGGGGCTTGAGATAATGAGGTCTTCGTGTGGTATTTGCCGGCATATCAATAGTTTCTTTCTCTTCCCTTAGGTAGGAAACATAAGGGCCAACAGTGAAGGCAAAACGGATCGTTTTGCTTCCGGCAATGAAAGCGGCGGTCACAGGCACGTTTATAGTCTCCAGCCGTCTTGTATAAGAACCTACTGAGTCAATAAGTTCCTTCCATCCTTTTCCCCAGGAATTAATTTCCACCTGCAAGCCGATATTAGGTTCAGAAACATGACGTAAAACCAATCCAAAAGCCGTCGAGGGAAGAAACGACTCTTTAATTGAAGGCTTAAAACTTACTGTGCTGAAGTTTAAACCTCCAAGAATACCCAAATGGGTGGAAGGTTTGAATAGCGGATCCCGGGCATTTGCCATACAGCTGATCCATAGGAAGGCTATCAGGATCGCTATTTTTTTTTGCATTTCTGAAATAATATGTGAGAATTCTAATTGGTCAGAGCTCCTTCAAGAGAAGTAATAACAGTCTTGTTTACTTTCCTCGAATTCTTCTGTTTAATGTCTTTAAGCAAATTGAGCGCCTGGTAACCAAATTCATATAATCCTGAAGGATTTTTATCGT
>DATAEX010000493.1:0-6478 GCA_036257765.1 Bacteroidales bacterium | reverse complement strand
TTATCAGATCGGAACGGTTCTCGCCATCTCCATAATCCTGCACAAACATATCGCCAATGTTCTTTCCTTCGCGGATATCTCGAACGATCTCTTTGGCCCGGAAAGGAGTGAGCCTTGTAAATATCTGGTTATTAATTATTGCCGCAGGCTCCTGGTCGTTCATCCCAATACATGAAGTTTCGAATAATCCCACAAGGCCGTCGGGTGTGACTTCTCCGAATTTTATGCCCAATTCCTTCATAAAAGTGGCGGCAACCTGGGCTCTTCCCATCATATTAGCAACGGCACTGTTGTTAAGGAAGATGTGATATTTGCCAGTTGGCTTCTGTGAAAAGAAATGATAAAATGAAATGGTTTGGTCGACATCCACTTCCGACATGCCGAGATCATCAGCAATCTGAACTGTAATATCCCGGGGGATATACCCGAATTCGTTCTGAACGTCGATCAGGATATCCATAAGCCTGGTCTTGTCCTTTCCGTACTTCTCCAAAATTTTTTGAACTCCGGTTTTCATAATAGTTTTCGTTATGGTATAAAGTATTGCGGCCTTCCTGCTGGCATTTTAGATGTTGTACCGCTATACAATGGCTTTAAATAAAGGGTTCCGTAATTGTTAATTAATTCACAACTAAAAATATGATAAGAAAATCGAATTACCAAATCAAAAATGAAATTTAGAATCAGTATAAATGAAAAGTTTGAAAAGTTTGAAGTAGTTTGAAGTAGTTTGAAGTAGTTTGAAATCGTTTGAAATCGTTTGAAATCGTTGATTTTGAAGAAATTTGAAATCGTTTGAAATCGTTTGAAATAGTCCTCAAACCTCAAACGCGCAGCTTCAAACGCGCAGCTTCAAACGCGAAGCTTCAAACGCGAAGCTTCAAACGCGCAGCTCATTACACCTAAAAATCCGTATCTCTTGCCCCGTAGTCGTACTCGTGATAAAAATTGGTCAGCGTAGTATAAATGTCTTCGAACGATACATAATGCTTTTCACATCCTATCCTTGAACAAAAATGCACCTTTCCTCCCTTTTCCAGTTCAAAGTCTACTATCGGAGCACCACATAAGGTGCAAACATCCGAACCTTTAAGATTCTTTTTACAATGCGTGCAAGAAAGGCTTGCTATTTCGTCCTTGACTAATTCGAGATTACTGTTTTTATCAAAACATCCGTATGAGGAACACAGATACAATACTCCCTGCTTGCCTCCGAGCTCAAGTCTAACTTTAATACTGGGTTTGGCATTAAGAAATAAAGTATGATCCATGAGCGACTTTTCGCAGTGCGGACACCTGACTTTCAGGGAAATGAATTTCTTTGACATGGCACCTCCACCTTAGTTTATATATTTATCCATGTATAATATATATTATACTAGTTGTAAGGTAGGATTTTATTCGCAGAAAAACAAGAATTATTTCAAATTAATTACCTGATTTACCAATTGTTAGAGCGGTAACAATATTTGTCAAAATAGCGGCTGATTAATAACACCTGGACACCTCACTTCTGCTTCTTTAAAGATCATTTCCCTGTTTTCTCCCGGAGAGGAAAGCAGGCAAGAATGGACAGGGCCGGGAGGTGATCAAAATCATAGCTTAGTACCCGCACTATATATTATTTTGCTTCACACTGATTGCCTGAAAGCATAATTGCTTTAATGGATATACCTAAACGATTATAATATGAAAATAGGATGCCTCAAAGAAATAAAAACGCATGAATACCGTGTGGGACTTACCCCTTCGGATGTCAAGTCGTACATTTCACGTGGACATAAAGTTATTATTCAGGAAAATGCAGGCGAAGCTGCCGGTTTTACAGATGCTGAATATTTAGCTTCCGGTGCCGTCATTGAAAGCGACCGCAGGAAGATTTTCGACAACTGTGAAATGATCATTAAGGTAAAGGAACCTTTGCCCGAAGAATATGGGCTTTTTCATAAAGATCAGATTCTCTATACTTACCTGCACCTTGCAGCGGATAAAAAACTTACCGATGCTATGCTCAGTGCAGGGATTAAAGGTGTGGCATATGAAACTATCGAAACCACTGACGGACAATTGCCTTGCCTGCAACCAATGAGTGAGATAGCGGGAAGACTAGCTGTTCAGGAAGGAGCCAAATTCCTTGAGAAAACCTTCGGCGGCCGCGGCGTGCTACTGGGCGGTGTACCTGGCGTGGAACGTGGCAAGGTTGGCATTATAGGTGGCGGCGTTGTAGGTACCAATGCATGTAAAATTGCCACCGGTATGGGTGCAGAAGTAACCATTCTTGATATCAGCGCAAGGCGTCTTGCTTATCTCGACGATATATTCGGTTCAAGAATTACGGCATTATACAGCACCGATGCTAATATTGAAAAAATACTTCGTGAGTGTGATGTAATAATAGGTGCTGTGCTATTACCCGGCGCCAAAGCTCCGGTTCTTGTTCGTCGCGAGCATCTCAGGTTAATGAAGAAAGGTGCCGTGATCGTTGATGTGGCAGTCGATCAGGGCGGATGCGTTGAAACGATTAAACCCACCACACATGATGATCCTGTATATGTCATCGACGGTATTGTACATTATGCAGTAGCTAATATGCCCGGAGCCGTGGCTTTAACATCTACCAAGGCACTTACAAGTGCCACGTTGCCCTATGGACTTATGATAGCAGAAAAAGGACTTGAACATGCAGCCCGGGATTGCAGTCCCCTAAAACTGGGCATTAATGTTTATAAGGGGAAGATTGTATATGAAAACGTTTCTAAGGCATTTGATATGCCTTACATTCCAATTAATAATTTGATTAATTAGAGACGTAAGGTTTGCATCTCTACGGAGAACGCAAATTTTCTTCTCAGCTTCAGCCCCGCTTCGGCGGGGTTCTTTTTTGAACACAATCTATTACAATCCGTTCAATCGGGCATACTCAAGTACGCGTATCTCAAGTTCCTTTTTGATTGCCTCCCAGGTTAGGTCGGAGTTTACTATAAGAACAGGCCAATCCGAAAGATCAACATCATCAAAGTATATCAGGCTTTTAAGAATGAAGGTGTCGTTTTGCTGTCCGTATTTTTTCTGGTAGAACGACAGCATCTGGCCGATGTCATACTGTTCAAGCAGGAAATAGATGTCAATAAAATCCTTTGATCTTTGACCGCTTGTTGATATTGCATTCAGTTTCATGGCGATAAGATCTTCGAGAGAAAGCATATCAACTCCATCCATGGATATCGGCGGATTGAGATAGGGATAGCGGTGAGCAAGAAAATCGACTTTCACCCTTTTTATACTGCCCTTAAGAGTGTTGGCTGCAGTAAAGGAAAGCTGATAATTGAAGTCCTGGTGTATGTTTTCCAGCAATGTAGTTTCATCAAATGAAAAATTACTGAAAAGGTCTATATCAACTGATTTCCGGTGCCCGATAAACAGGGCGATGGCTGTCCCGCCAACAAGATAGAATCCTTTTAAATATTCCTTGTCCTGCAGGAGCATTATGAGCTCCAGTGTTGAGTCTTCAACGGATTCGGTGTGAAGCATTTAAATGCTATTTTCGGTACATCAAACAGTTTTGAAATGAAATTGAGGGTTTTGGGATGAAGCCAGTTTACCTCAGTCAGCGTATTAATAACCTCTTTCCGCCCATAGTGTTCAATGACAGCACCAAGTTCAGCAAGCGATCCGTATTCAGCAATACGCTCGATAATAAGTCTTTTATTTATGATATCATTGATCTTCTGGTAATCAATATCCCAGAAATGCTGAGGTTGAAGACTTTGCAGAAACTGTTCCGTCGAATTCATTTACCGGATTCGTGTATTAGGTTCAAAGATAGCAAAAAAAAGTGAGGATTAACATGATAATCAGCTGCCTAATACTTCTTGCCCCCTACATAGACATTATGATTATTCATGCCTTTATTGACTACAACTACATCGCGGTAAAGCTTTACCGATTCGGCCAGATCGTATGTAAGCACTTTGTGTTCACCTTTCGAGAATATTTTCACATTTCGGTTAATATCTAAGTAGACAATGGTATTCCAGTCGGCAAGCCAGTTATTCTGTTGAGGAATATATGTTTCAAGTGTATAGATCCGGTCCTTAAACCATACTTTAAAATAACCGTCTTCGCCGAAAATCACCATCTGATCTTCCACCTTGTAAAAATCGGGCTTTACCGAAGAAATATCAGATATCTCGCCATTATTGAAAATTCGGAATGTCCCGGTATGATCCACATAGGCGCAAATGCCGTTTCCTACAGACCATGATTCAGGCGGAAAATCCTCTGCAGGAATAATTTCACCCCGGTAAAAAACTTTGAATTGCTGATCGGAATTGTTTATATAAGCTACTACGTCTCTTCCGGCCTTAAATGATCCATTTGACAGGAAAGGTTCTATGATCCGGTTTTCACCCCCGTAGAATATTTTGAAATTATTTGTGCGCGACGATATGTAGGCGACGAGGTTATCCCCTGACCGGAACTGGTTAGCCATGTTCCCTACAAGTCCGTCCTCAAGCATTTGTATTCGTCCTTTATAATATACAGCAAGCAATTGCCTGGACAGATCGAAAAATGTCACCATGCTATCCTGCGCAGAGTAGTCAACAGCATTTGTGGAAACCGTGAATTCCCTCCCTTCATCTATAATCTTTACAATGCCACCTATAGAATATACTGCCAGATAATCCAGTGCCTCGAAGCGTTCAGGCGCATTAAGTGATAATGTGGATATCGCACCTTTATAATACATTTTCAGCCTGTTCCTGCTATCAGTATAAAGAAGACATCTGCCACCCACACTGAATTCCTTTACCGGTAAGTATTCTGCTTCAATGATTTTGCCGTTATCAAATATGAAGAATCTTCCCTGGTTATCGTGGAATGCCGCCAGCGGTTGTGCCATTGATGTGACAGGGAAAATAGATGCAAGCAGGATCAGCTTAATCCATGATAAAAAAACCAATCTCTTCGAGCGATGTGATGATATCATAATCTTTTAGATAAATACCCTGAGGAACATCGAGATGCACTGAGGTAAAGTTAAGAATTCCCCTGATACCGGCCCTCAGCAAAAGACTGGTAGTGTCAACTGCTGCTTCGGGTGGCACAGTGAGTATTGCAATTCTGATTTTTTCCCTGGCAATTAAAGTCTGGGCTTTTGCAAGATCATAGCAGTGAACACCGGCGATCTGGGTGTTGATTTTATTTTTGTCGATATCGAAGGCTGCTACAACATTAATCTTAGTATTTGATTTCTTAACGAATCCAAGAACGGCTCGTCCCAGATTCCCAATACCTACAATAGCAATTTTATGGCCTTCCGGCCTGTCGATGGTATTTCCGATAAGTCCGATAAGGGCTTTTATATTATAACCTTTCCTGTGATTGCCGTTCAGTCCGATCAGCATAAGATCACGGCGTACCTGTTCAGGTGTAAGATTAAGCAAAGCTGCCAGCTTATGCGAATGTATATGTGCGTCGTCACTGTCTTTATAACTGTCGAGAAGCCTGCGATATTTGCTGAGTCTTTCAACAGTGCGCGGTGGCAACTTATGAATCATTTCCAGTTTTACCAGATTATAAGTTAAAATTAAGATTAAGATACTATTTATTTCCTGTTTTTGCTACAATTGCATAAATATTGTTATTTTTTTCACATTGACAACGGGGTATCTTCATAACGTAATTGCACTCACTGTTCGTATTAAGGGACTTGTGCAGGGAGTTGGTTTCAGGCCTTTTGTCTACAGGCTTGCTCAGAAGCACCATTTGAGCGGGTGGGTAGTCAATGGTACTGATGGAGTTACTGTAAAAGTTGAAGGAATTGCCGGAAGTATGTCGCAGTTTATGGAAGATCTTCGCTTCAGGGCTCCGGTTGTTTCCCAGATAGATGAAATTATTGTTGATCAGGACCTTCCTGAAGGGCTTAACGGCTTTTATATCCTGGCAAGTCAGGACCTGACTGATGAAACTTCTGAGATCAGTCCCGATATTGCTGTCTGCCCGGAATGTCTGTCAGATATGAAAAGTCAGGATCACCGGATCAATTATCCTTTTATAAATTGCACTAATTGCGGGCCAAGGTTCTCAATTATAAAAGATTTTCCTTACGACAGGGCTAAAACAACCATGGCACCTTTTGAAATGTGTCCTGTTTGTGAGAGTGAATACACTGATGTCTCAGACAGAAGATTTCATGCACAGCCGGTAGCATGCAAAAATTGCGGACCGGTTTACACTATGCACAGATCTTCCGGAACAATTGAGAGTCTTGACCAGATACTATCGGAGACTGCACAAGCTATAGCGAACGGAGGGATTCTGGCCCTCAAAGGCACAGGAGGATTTCACCTTATGTGCGATGCCTTGAACAATCAGGCTGTAACCAGACTGAGGCAAAGAAAAAAACGTGAAGGAAAACCATTTGCCGTCATGTTTCGTGATCTCGGGTCAATCAGGGAATATGCTTTATTATCGC